>JAFXFG010000011.1 GCA_017520675.1 Alphaproteobacteria bacterium | reverse complement strand
CGACAACGCAGTGTACAGAAGTTACATAAGTTGGCGGGATTGGTTTTAGATGAATTATTATGGTTAATTTTGAAAATTAAATAGAATGGTTTAGATAAAGCCAATGGGGGTGGCGTAGTGTACAAACGCTACATGAGCCACTCTACCCAACCCCTTGCAAGGCGGTAAGATTAAATAGAATGGTTTAGATAAACGCAGTGCCGGAAACGAAGTGTACAAACGCTACATGAGCCACCCCCATTCGCTTTAGATAGACCATTATATTTAATCTTTCCTTCGGGCCAAATCATCGTATACCCTATACCTTTGGTCTGATGTTTCGTAATATTCATATGCAGCCCCACCTGCAGAATAAATATTAAAGATTTCTGTTATTTTTTCCTTGGCAGATTGCATCATTTCAGCGGTTATAGATTGGTCATATGTTATTAAGCGAACATCATTATTTTTCAGTTGTAAAAATTGTATGATGGGGGTAGTTGATTTTAGTGTAGTTGGGATTGGGAAACCACCAGATTGCAAAATCAACGCTTCTAATGGTAATTGTGGCATTGTGCCATCTAATAATTGACTTTTTGATGGGGCGGCCCCTGTTTTAACATCCAAGACCCCACCATCCCAGATTCTATCTGCACGCGCACGCACATTTCGACCTGCTATTTTTATTTTTCCTGATATTTCTGCATAATCGCCTTGTTTATTAGAAAAGACATCAACTAACAATGGTGCAATTTCCAAAAACCGCTTATGCCAGAAATGATAAACAATATTGTCTGCCCCCAAGACTTCACGCGCACGCGCATCCATCTGCGCGACCAAAGTTGGCACACTAAATTCAGTTGCGTTTTCAATCACAGAATGAACCAAATTACCAAAATCCCTAACATCTGGCATTGCCCAATAATCATTTTTTACATTCAATCGCAAAATATGTCGAACATAAAACGCATACGGATTATGTATCAGCAATTCCAATTCTGTTACATATACATCTGACCAATCCGGCGGTGGCATTGGCGCCAAATAGTCTAATTTCTGTTCTGGCACAATATCAAGACTTTGAATTTTATTCAGCAATTCTGTATTGATATTAAATTCACCCCTTCGCGCGACCACACGTGATATAAAGCGCGATTCTGTGGTTTGCACCCCACCTGCAACCGCAGTTCGCAACCAAAAGACCTGTGGTCCACATGACAAATTCATAAAATCCAATGCCTGTAAAGAAACCTTGCGATTTGGAGATGGCAATCCAATACTGTCTGCCACTGATTTTGGCAGCCAACTATTTTCATATCCACGCGCAGGAAACATACCATCATTTAATCCAGTCAGAATAACAACATCTGCCGTCTGCATACGCGATTCTATTGTCCCCAAAACAACAACCTGTGCTTCATCCTTCATTTGTGGTCGCACAGAAACAGCAGATAAACAATCTGCGACAAAGACACGCGCATCAGACAAATTCAAAACAATCCCCGCCATCTGCAAGGCATCAGACAATTCCTTGATTGCATTCCATACCTGAATACTATCTGGGCTATCTATCTGCGCACTTGGTGTAAAGACATCTGCATATTGTTCCACCATCTGTGCAATCGTATCAAACAAGTTTTGACCAGATTGAGCGTATAATTTATCAAATAAATTTTGTCCTTGCTCTATCCACCTGTCCATCAGATTCAAGATTGCACGCCCTGCATCAGTCATTGTTCCAGACATACCAGACGAAAAATCAGCATCAATACCTGCCACAGACAATTCCTCTGCTATACGCTGATTTCCGGCCGCATCAGGCGTAATTACCAACACAGACTTTTTTTCAGTTATCGCCTGCCTTGCGATTTGTGCAACTGCGCGTGCCTCGGTTGATTCGCGTGGCACAACAACCAAATTACAATTTGCCAGATTTTTATTCAAGCCAACATTCTCGGCGCAATCATTTCCAAATGCATAATTCATAAAATCAATAACAGACTCTCCTACATCAATAATGTTTATATCGTCTATTGATACCCCTATTCGTTTTAACAGTTTATATTCTGCATTATAAGGATTTGTATCCAGTTCAAAATCACGAATTCGTCCTGATATTTTACCACTCAACAGTATTCGTCCATGCTTTAAAGTTGCAATATGCGCAATTAAATCAGCAGTTGCCGGCACACTGCCCGTTGAACCACACACAATCACCAACTTATAATTATTTAGTACATTACACCATGCACGAATATCACGATTTCGCACCTGAGTGGTTGTTAAGCGCCCCTGTGCGTATTCATCCATAAACACAGATAAAATACCCAATATTTTTGCTTTATTTTGGAAATGCCCTGCATATTTTTCATCAACCAATCCCATCCAATTTATTTGTGCAGGATTAACACCTTCATTTTCCAAATAATCCTGTATACGCACTAAATCATGAGCCACAGGTAATGCAATTGATAAATTTCCAACACTTGCATCTGCGGTCAACAGACGACTAAGCAACGCGATGCGTTCTGTTTTTGAAATAACATTATCATCATTAATCTCTTCCACATCCTCTTCATCTGCCCCCTCGCCCAGCGCGACCAATTTTGGCAAAATTGCAACCCCACCAGATTTTTCAGCAATCATTTTTTCCACGCTTCTAACGGCGCGTCTGCTGGGCAAGAATATCAACATATCCGCGACATCAACCCCACTATCCATCATCAAGTGCCACAAAGCATCTGATATTTTTGCAGGATTAGTCGCACAAAAGATATTGTTATTTAATTCCAATTGTATTCCTTATTGGTTCTAGACCTGTTTTTTTCTCGGCTGATGTTTCTATAATTTCCGGCAACATCGCACCATGTTCTGTATGCAGAATTTGTTTTTGCTTTTCCTCGCGCACTTTTTTATCTTTCTTGGTATAAACTATTTGATATGGAATTGCATTTGCATCGCAAAAGTCCATCAAATCCAAATCAGAATCACGCGCCCCTATACGCGAATCAATCAATATAAACAAGCGCTTTAATTGTCGTCTATTAATCAAATAATCTTCCAGTCTTTTCAGCCATTGCATTGCCTGTACCTTAGAAACCTTTGCATAACCATATCCCGGCAAATCGACAATCATAACCCTGTCATCCAGATTAAACAGATTCAAACTTTGTGTGCGTCCGGGGGTATTAGAAGTGCGTGCGACCTGCGCCCCCAGAACAGCATTTATCAGCGAAGATTTTCCAACATTACTGCGACCAACAAACGCAAATTCTGCAAATGCTGTATTTGGCAAAGACCTTACTGTTTCAAAACTGCCTACAAATTTAATCATTTTTATCATCCTTGTTTAGCAATCTTTTATAAGCCTCTTTTTTTGAAATCCCTGCCCGCAAGGCTAAATCAGCCGCCGCAGATTTCATAGAAGTTGCTGCAATATCATTTACGATATCAGATATTTCTTCATCTGACATTTTATGTTCTGGACGCGGTGCAACGACAATAACTATCTCGCCACGCGGTGGTGTAATACTCATCAATTCCGCAGGATACCCGATAATAGTTTCTTCATGTATTTTTGTAATTTCACGAACGATTGCGATTTGTCTTTCTGGCATAACGCGCGCCATTATTGCAATTGTATTCATAATCCGATTAGGACTTTCATAATAAATTAAAGTATGTGATATTTTATTATCATCACGCAATTTTTTTTCATCAAAAAATCCGCAGAATGTGAATCTATCTGTTGGGAATCCTGACAATACCAATGCACTAATTGCCGCCACAGGCCCAGGCACAACAAAAACAGATACCCCTGCTGCACGCGCCGCACGCACCAAGCGAAACCCAGGGTCAGACACACCTGGCATACCTGCATCAGAAACACAGGCAACAGATTGTCCTGACTGAATTTTTTCTATTAATTGTGGAACAACCTCGCGCTCATTATGCTCATGACACGCGACACGTTTTGTTTTTATATCAAAATGCGTTGCCAATTTGCCAAAGACACGCGTATCTTCTGCTGCAATCAAGTCCACATTCTTCAACACCTCTATTGCGCGTGGCGAAAAATCAGACAAATTTCCAATTGGTGTTCCAACAATATAAAGTCCCGTTTGCATTTAATTTCCTTTTATAGTAAAATAATACAAAATAAAACAGATTTTTCAATGCATATGAACAGAATTTTTATATATCTTGGATTAATTGGACTTCTAAGCGGTTGCGTATCGAATCGTTATGACAACGAAACGATTGACTGGTCTGACATTGACCTTAGCGCACCAACCACATCACCACAAAATCTGTATGGTCGTCCATCAGACGGCTATGGAACAGACACAACAGATAATACATCACACAACATTGCTGTATTGTTACCACTAAGTGGTCAAAACGCACCTATTGGTGAAACGATTCGTGCATCTATTATGACGGCCGTCTTATCAAACGCCCCCAGTAATTTATCTGTATCCTTTTTTGATACAACCCCAAACACCCAAGATGCATTTTATCAAGCGCTTGAAACATCACCATCTGTTGTAATTGGTCCTGTTTTTTCTGACGATGCACGCACAATTCGGGACATAAAGCCGAACGATTTACCTGTACTATCCTTTACATCTGACGCAGACGCATTAGGTGATGGTGTTATAACAATGGCACTAATGCCCACCAACGGGGTTGAGGCTATTGTTCACGAAATGTATGCTGACAACACCCAGAATTTTATAATTATTGCCCCTGACACGCAATCGGGGCACTTAATGGCTGGTGCGGCAAAATCCGCATCACAGGCATATAAGATAAACCTAAATGGCGTATTCTTCTACCAAGAATCAAATCCAGAATCCATCAAGGACACTGCCAAAAACGCATCATTGAACGATGCGCGCACTGCGGCCCACACGCGCGCCCGCGTTGTTTTATCTGATATTTTAACGAACGAGCAATTAAATTTCCTTGAAAAATCAAATTTAAACAATCAACTTGAAAAACTATCCAAGACCGAAACAATTGGTGGCATTCCATACGATGCGATTTTGTTCCTTGGCAACGGCAGCGACACACAAAGCCTTGTATCATTTTTACGCTATTACAATGTATCGGCCAGTGATGCGCGTTTATACGGCACAACGATGTGGGATGGTTCAAATCTTGCATCTGATATAACAATGCATGGCGCAAAATATTCCACCTTGCCACCAACTGCACCCGAATTTTCAAATCTTTACGAACAAATTTCTGGCACAACCGCCACGCGTCTTGCGTCATTTGGATATGACGCAACCAATATGGCCATCAGTATGATTTATTCGCCAAATCAACCAACCCAATATTTATTCAACCCCAGTGGTTATATTGGTGCAGACGGTCTGTTCAGGCTAAAACCAACTGGCGACAGTGAACGCGCCTTGCGTATTTTACAACTAAACGCATCTGGGACACCAACAGAAATCAAACCGGTTGCCAAAACATTTGTAAAGCCTCTTTACATTACATCACCACACGATGTAAAACCCATAAAATCATCAGAAATAAAAACAACTGGTATAGACCCTGATGACTACATATATATTCCAGACAGATTCAAATCAAAATATGACAGCGAAACAATTGGTGCGAACACCAAAATTTCACCGACCATTCAACGCAGTCAAATTATCGCATTTCTGCCCGAAGACGACAGTGAAGCCATAAAGACAGAAAATTTCACACCTATAAAATCCGACACTATAAAACGTTCTTACATTGACGAATACGAAATAGTCGAAGAATAAATATGTTTTAGATACGACAAATTTATGATAAAATGAAAAGCATGAAAAAATTTTTATTATTATTCATTTTAATACTATGCAACCCTGCCCTTGCGTCAAACAAATCAGACATGATTCAAAATGCAGAACAGGTTTTTCAAGCAACCAAAATTGTATGTTCTGGCATATCCGATGAAATCGGTCGTCTTGCAAAGATATCTACCACAAACACCGTCATCACTGGTATTGGTACTGCAACGGCGACTGGTGCATTGGTTGCAGGCAAAAAAAAATCCAGCACCGAAGAAGAAATTGAAAACCTAATCACAGAAATGTGCACATCTGGTGGTTGCACCGCAGAAAGCATACAAACCATGTCTGACGAAGACTTCCTTAATAAAGTAATTAAACCATTTGCAAAAATTGCAGAATTACAAGAAAACGCAGACCGTTCGAAAAAACTTGGCAATTGGCGCACAGGGCTAATGGCGGGCACAATTGGCACAAATCTAGCATCTGCAATTATTTCCGGTCGCAACATCAACCAATCTGATTTGATTCAGCAAATCAGTGCCTGTAACGATATGGTTCAAGTCGCCACAAACACCGAACGCGAATTAAAATCTGCTGGAATTCTTGGAATTAATACCCCAATTGCACAGAAATTAGATAACATCAAAACATGGTGCAATCAAATTGACATTTCAGACATTGAAAAAATCGAGAACCGTATGAAAGGTGTAATGGGCACTTCCATTGCAGGCGGTGCAATTGGTATTGCCGGCACAATTACCAGCGCCACTGCAAATTCTGATAAATTTACAGACATCAACAGCAAATCTAAATTATCCGATACAGAAAAAGAAAAAAGCAAAAACCTAAACACCGCAGCCAATATAATGGCCGGTGCAAACATTGCAACTGGCGCCACCGGCACAGTTTTAAACGTATCACTTATCACACTAGCCAAGAAACTAATCAAGACCGCCCAACGTTGTGAAGAGGTCTTGCAATGAAAAAAATATTCACACTTATAATATTAATTATTATATCAACATCTGCACACTGTAACCCAGACGACATTCTAACATATACAAAAAAATATATTGCACAACACAACGACCTAGACACACTTATCGAAACCTGTAATCGAATAATAAAGTATGCTGACGACAGCCTTGTAAACATAATCATAAACGATACAAAATACACTAAACAATATTGCGCAGACATAAAACAAATTGCCAAGGATAACCCACACCTTGGCTATCTGTTACAAACAGAACTTACAGACAAAATTATAAACTTTGCATTCCAAATCAACCAACACACATCGGACCCCACAGATGGTTGCAGGTTTGGTCAAAACATTTTTTATTTGGTTGAACAAATTTGTTATAAAAAATCAGACTTATCAAATTACCCATACAAAGAAAGGATTAATTGTCGCGAAGAAAAAAAGCGCAAAATTCTTGCTGCCAACGAAGGCAGGCGCGTCCTTGTTTATGAACATCTTCCCGACAAACAAACATTTATTTCATGCAACCTAATCGATTTTAAATGCGACAATGTAAAAAATGTAACAAACATTATCGTTGACGGACACATCAGCCCAAGCGTATATATGTTTTACCCAGATTGCAGTATTGACACAAAAAAATACCCAAACTATTATCTAAACCCACAAAAAATCAGACAATACATCACAGAACTTAACCAGAAACACGAAAGTGTCAATCGCCAAGATATTTTCTATAACTTACCCGGCAAACCACAAAGTCAATAACATAAAATGATAAAAACGCATATTTTTTTGATATTATTTTTCTTGATGACAACACTTGCTTTTGCTGGTGGCAACAAACCAATTACACTAGACAGCATTGAAAACACATATTCTGATTATCTTGCAAACAAAATAACCGCACATGATACATACACTTTATGCAAGCGCATTTTTGACATCACAACAACACACAATATTCGTATCATAATAAACGATATGTTATACACACCCTTATATTGTGAATATATGAACAAACTACTTTCAAATGATGCGCACCAAAAAGACACCATCAAAGAAATCACAAAAACTCTGACTATTACCGCCAAAAAAATTATTGACGAACAAAACAAACCCATACACCCCCAAGAAACACAAACACGAATGATAACCAAGGCAAAAAGCGATTTTTGTTACTTCAAATCTCCGCTATTCATAAACAACACCGGTCGTGAACTTCTTTGCATACACGAAAACGCAAATGCAATTTGCTCTACCACAGGCAACAAATGCATAATCTACACACACATATCAGAAAACGAAACCTACATTGGATGTGCGCTTATAAACGCCACACCACCAACGCACAATTTACCATATCAAAACAATCTAAGTTATCTAAAATACTACAAAATCCACCAAGGGATTATCACACCTGACATACATTTTTTTGATGAAGAATGCAACCTGTCCCCTGTTTACCCAGAATTTCCTAACATTCAACAACTAAGTGATGATATTTATAAGACCCATATTTTCCCAAAATAACTAATCACGTAATTTTCTAAAATCATACACAAACAATTTATTAGGATACTTCTTTCTGTTGTAATACACATACCCTGATTTCAAATCAATTACTTTAATTGGTTTCAAATTATCAACTTGGAAATTCAGTGATATCAAGACATCAATTTTATCAGCATAATCTATCAATCGTGCTGTAATGTTTGGACCCAAATAAGCCACAGCAACATCAAATCTATGATTTGAATTTTCAATATATTTAAAAGCATCCTGCCAAACTGTTTTTGATTTTTTTTGAAACGTAATAAAATCCAAGAACTTTGATACACTGGCTGAAAAAATCATATTTTCTAGTGCCACAACATTTGCATTTGTATTTCTTGCAATATATCGGGCCAATCCACCAAACCCAGACCCAACCTCTATTACACGACTGGCATTTTTATAACAAGAATTTATTTCATGCACCACTGCCCCTCGTAAATTTTTGTCGCTTGGAACAAATGGCACTTGTCTGCGAATAAAAGAACAATACAAATATTCAAATATTTTCACAAAGAAAAAGAAATAAAATATCAAAAACAAAGCAAACAACAAATAAGCCCAAAACATAATCCACCCTAAAACGTTTTATCACACAAAACATATTAACAACATAACAAAATTGAGACAACAAAAAACCGACCATTCGGTCGGTTCTTGTTCTGGTGGGAGTATGCTTGCATTAATCGAGCAGATAATAAACAAAGATTCGCTGATTTAATGCAACGGGTGAAAGAGTTTAAATAGAAACATATAATTTTACCCGATGGATGAAATTTGATTAGATTTTGTATGTGTGATATAATGTCGTGAAAGGATTAACTTTATGGAAAAAGTGTTAAAATTATTTAAACGAGATGTGAAAACCCCACGATTAGAACTTTGTTTAATAAGTCCGACGAAAAAGTTAGCCCAAGATTTTTGGAATATAATAAAAAACGAAAATCCAGATGATTTTAAGTACATATCTTTTTCAACCGATAACTTAAAACCTCTGCCACAATCGGAACAAGAAACTTTTGATACACTAGTTAAAGAATGTAAAGAATCGAATACGATTAATTATGCAATATACAACAACAATGGCTTAATCGGTTTTACTAAAATTATATATTGGAAAAATAATGCCACATTGGAAATAGGTAATACATGGTTGATTAAATCTGCTTGGGGGCAAGGCTTTGTTAAAGAAATTGCCGCCAATATAGAAAAAATTGCACTTTTAGAACCTACTATATCGCGAATGGGGTGGCAATGTTTTGAACCGAACGTTGGTTCAAAAATGGCAGCTTTGCACAATGGTTATAAAATTTTGAAAAGTGCACCCGATTCAATAAAAAAAGACCTTTTAAGAGTGGTTCTAGTTAAACCACTTCCTGTTGTTCGATAATCGGTAAAATTTGTTTTTTTGAATATGCTATTTTCGAACCGCACCTTTGTGGTGCGGTGTATCTTTTGGTGGGCGGTGGGTGCACCAATCAAGCAGAAAACAAACAACAATGCACCGAACTTATGCAACTCATACATTTGTTTAAAGAAAAATGGTTTTGAATTTACTGATTTTCCGTTTCATTTTTTTCGCAAGGAGTATACCCAGTTTTTTCTGCGCATTTTTCATAAAGTTTTTGCATGTCCACCCATGCGCGTATTGAATCTGATACAGATTTTCCATCTGGTGCTTTTATATCAACTTTTCCAGCACTTACGCACTCACAGTACTTAACGATAATTTTTTTGCTTTTGGTGCAATTATCAGTGCCAGAAATAGTTTTATTATAACAATTTTGAACATCTTCTGGATATTTAGATATATCGACTTTATCACAGGCAATCAGAGTTAATAAAGAACACATGTAAAATATTTTTTTTAACATAATTATCTCCCTTGTTTATGATTGTATTCTATCATAATTTTGTTTGTTTTTAAAACCAAAACCGCCTCGGTGGATTCGAACAGGGCAAATACTTGGAAATATTGATTGTTCGAAGATTAGTAAAAATTAGTGTTTTCTAGATATGACTTTTTCGAACTTGTGAAATTATTAAAAACCTAAAGTAAAACCGCACCTTTGTGGTGCGATGTATCTTTTGGTGGGCGGTAGGTGCACCTTGATATACAATAAATAAAATCAAAAAAAATCTCGTCCCATCGATTTTTTAAGATTTTTTTAATTGTCTATCTTCGTATTCCCTCGTGGGCTTCGCCCCCTGCGGGGCATTCCTTACGATTTGATTGCACTTCGCTTATCAAATCTAGTCATTGTCGAACCTGTGGTTCTCATCCTACCCACCCCAACACCACAACAAAAAACCGACCATTCGGTCGGTTCTTGTTCTGGTGGGAGTGGGTGCACCTTGATATACAATAAATAAAATCAAAAAAATCTCGTCCCATCGATTTTTTTAAGATTTTTTTAATTGTCTATCTTCGTATTCCCTCGCGGGCGTTGCCCTCTGCGGGGCATTCCTTACGATTTGATTGCGCTTCGCTTATCAAATCTAGTCATTGTCGAACCTGTGGTTCTCATCCTACCCACCCCAACACCATAACAAAAAACCGACCATTCGGTCGGTTCTTGTTCTGGTGGGAGTGGGTGGATTCGAACCACCTCAGTCATAAGACAACAGATTTACAGTCTGCCCCGGCTCTCCAACTCCGGCGCACGCCCAATCTATTGGAAGAACAAAAGAAAAACTCACTCGTCCTTCACCTTATTCTTGGTGCGAGCAGCGGGAATCGAACCCGCATTTCAAGCTTGGAAGGCTTGCATACTAGCCTTTGTACTATGCTCGCAACAAATTCAAAGCCTTATGATTATATACTAAAAGAAAACAAAATCAAGAACAAAGTATAAAAAATTACCCGCCTCATTTTCGTCATTCCCGTATCGGGCCCCGCAGGGACATATTTTTGTGATTTTTTCACCCCCCACAAAAATTATAAATTTTTGGCTCTTTATTATCGGTGTGGCTTTTCACACACACAAAATTTTAATCCAGGATTTCCTAAAAATTAAAAAACGCCACTATTAGTATCCCTGCGGGGCAGTAGATTCCCGCCTGCGCGGGAATGACGTGTGTTTTTAATAAAACTAAGAATGAACAACAGTTCAAATAATTTATTTGCCCTTTACAACACAAGGTTTTAACAACTTACTATCACCCCAACCATCACCCGCCCCCTCTATTCGTCATACCCGCGCAGGCGGGTATCCATTGCCCCGCAGGGACTTATTACCCCCTGTCCCCCTTGCACTAGGAAAGAAATTAAATAGAATGATTTAGATAAAGCCAATTGGGGTGGCGTAGTGTACAAACGCTACATAAGCCCCACCGCCCCTTACACTAGGAAAGAAATTAAATAGAATGGTTTAGATAAACGCAGTGCCGGAAACGATGTGTACAAAAGATACATGAGTTTCCGGCACCGCGTTTAGATAAGCCATTATATTTAATTTATTTGATTGGGGGAAAACAGTCGCCCCCTACTTCCGGACAACAGTTAAATCCTAAATCACCCATATCAGTATATAATTCCCCTTCGCAACATCCATTTTTGTCAGGTTGCGTACCATCAAGACATAACGCATCAGAAAAATTAAACCATTTTGGCAAAGAATCCACAACAAGGCCCAAACAAAACCCCAAGAAAAATGAAATGATTATAAATATATATTTTTTCATAAACGCAACCTTTTAATTATCTCCTTGGAACAACAATACTTTTTCAGTATTGTATACACAATTTTTATTTACTTAATTGGTGGGAAACAATCACCACCACCCCTTGGACAACATGCAAAAACCATACCACCCAAATCCTTAAATATCTCACTACCACAGCAACCATATTTATTTGGTTCTGTTCCATCTGCACAAAGTCCCGAATCTAAATTTGCTAATTCCTGTTCTACGGTTTCCATCAAATCCTGTTCTAACACCTGTTCAGAATCAAGCACCTCAGCATCATCAAAACTCTCTTCTTCTGTTTGTTCTGATTCTGACTTCTTAGGTTGTTTTTTTATTACCTTCTCAGGTGTTTTTACTTCCTCTAGAACCTCAACCTCTTCTACAATTTCTTCCTGTTCTATATCATCATCCTGTTTTTCATCAGAATCTTCTACAACATTAGTATTTACTTGCACTACAACACGCGATGCCGCCGCAGTTCGCCGTCCGCCTGCACTTTTTGTACAACTGCGACGATAGTCCGCTTTTAATTTTGCGATTTCTTTCATGATAGATTCATCAGGTTCTTCTTCTGATGATGACAACTCAGAAATTCTTTGCTGAATATCAGCGCAAGTCATACGGTCTGCAACCCCTGCGACAACTTCTTCATCTGCCATCACAGATGTTGTTAAAACAGCACACAGCAAAGCGACTAAATATTTCATCTAATCATTCCTTTTATTGATTTATAATTTTTTCCAATTCCAAGATAAAGTCTATTGCAGGGTCTGTTAATTTTTTCGCAGTATCCAGAATTTCCTGTGCTGCCGCCTGCATATTCAAACGTTTATAAGTTTCGACAACTTCTATTGCGTCATCTTCATCAAATTCATCATCTTCCAGCGCACGTGCAATTTCCAATTCCTGTTTTGCCAATTCAACATATTTCTGGGAATTTTGTGGACATCCACGTTCTGACAGGTTTGCATATATTTTTGCACGCACGATACGTTCTTCTGCATATGTTCCTGAATCTGCATAAGGCAATCTGCCTAACAAAGAATCTTCAATCTGCTGACACGTTTCTTTTGTTGACACAGTTTCGCCCAACGCTTTGATAAATTCCTGTTCGCGTTGAATTCTTTTATGATATTTCATTTGATTTTCAGAACAGCCATTCATAACCAATTTTTCATAAATCCTGACATTTTGTTCATGCAACTCTATATATGGCGCACCTTCTGGTTCCAGTTGTTCCAACAACATTTCTTCGATAATCTGACAAGGTTTTTTTGATTCATCTACTTTTTTTACTTCATTAACAACCGGCTTTGGTTCTTCTTTTTCCAAGTTGCCACAAAATTCAATATAAGTCTTTTTTAATTCCTCTATCTTTTCTGCGGATACCTTCTCGCTACGTAATGCATCCTTCAAGTCTGACATAAACGAGTTGCAATCATATTTAGACCACTGAATGGTATTTTCAGACTTTTTACCAACCCCCATACCAACCATCAATCCGCATGCAAACAACGCACCCAACGCCAAGATTCCCCACAGACGTTGCATCGGTGTATGAACTACTGAAATTCTTTTTTCTGATTTCATTTTCTCTCTCTTATTTTTTATTATATCACAATACAATTCCGTTGTTAATTGTAATTTTTCGGTCTGCACGCGCAGCCAAATTCATATCGTGTGTCACGAACAACATTGACATTTTACTTTTTCGAACCAAATCCAGCAACAATTCAAATACCGCGCCTGCATGCTGTGGGTCCAGACTGCCCGTTGGTTCATCCGCCAACAAAATATCAGGATTATTTGCCAGCGCACGCGCAACTGCTGTACGTTGTTGTTCACCGCCACTCATTTCCCCCGGCAGGTGTGTCGCCCTGTGTGCAACATTTGCCGCGCGCAGTAATTTCATTGCACGCGCCTGCGCGACATCTTCTGCCACACCATCTGCCATCATTGGCAACATCACATTTTCCAGCGCAGTAAAATCAGACAACAAGTTATGTTTTTGATACACAAATCCAATTTTTTTTCTTCGTATATTAGTGCGCATATCTTCATCCATTTTCTGAACTGCACTGCCCCCAATTAAAATACTGCCCCCACTTGGTTTATCTAATAATCCAACACATTGCAACAAGGTTGATTTCCCAGACCCCGATGGCCCAACCATTGCGATAATTTCCCCACGATGCAAATCAAATCCACCCCCACGCAATATGTGCAAAGGCTGTCCCCCTTCGATAAAAGTCTTTTTGATATCACGCACCGACATAACGACATCTGCGCTTTGAATTTTTGATAAAGAACTTAAAATATCAGCCATTTATTAACACCCTTTACTCATTTCTCAACACCTCTACCGGTTCTGTGTTTGCTGCCTTCCACGCAGGATACAATGTTGCCAAGAATGCCAGCAATATCGCAATCAAGGCAATTCCCACAACATCCATCCAAACTAATTTTGATGGCAATTCTGACAAATAATATAATTCCGCAGGAAACAAATCACGTCCTGTCAACCATTGAAAGAACTGACGAATTGGTTCAATATAAATCGCAACAACCACCCCCAATATTGTTCCAAAGAAGGCACCGATTATACCGATACTTGTACCTGACAGCATAAAAATCTTCATCATTGATTTTCGCGAAACCCCAAATGTTCGCAAAACAGCAATATCTTTATTTTTATCTTTGACCAACATAACCAAAGACGAAACGATATTAAATGCCGCCACAATAACAATCAACAGCAAGATAAGAAACATAACATTTGATTCCACCTGCAGTGCACCAACAAATCCGCGGTTCAAATCACGCCAATCCCGCACAACAAAACCATCAGGCAATAATGTCGCCAACGATTCTACAACCGCGGTTGTATCTTCTGGATTTTCCAAGAACACATCAACATGCGTCACTGCATTACCAATATTCAAATACTTTTGCGCTGTTTCCAGCGGCATAAACACATAACCAGAATCGTATTCATACATACCCATAAAGAAAGAACTCATAACCGGATACGCCATAATTCTGGGCATTGAACCAAACGGTGTTGGTGTTGCTGCATTCGCAGAAACCAGCGATATTTTATCCCCCATCGAAACACGCAACGCACGCGTCAATGCAGCCCCTGCGACCAATTCGCCATCTTTGATATCTGTCAGTTTTTTTCCATAAATACGTGTTCCCGCCTGTGTTTTTGCCATCAAATCAGACATTCTGATACCACGTATCATTGCCCCTGTATTATTACCATTTGCAGTTGCCATAACCTGCCCTTCGGCAATCGGCACAATCGCCACAGCATTTTTTTCCACAACCTTGTTTTGTTTCATTTTATCAATCAAGAAATCAAAATCAGAAATTGGTCCATCTTGATGATAAACAACCACATGCCCATTCATTCCCACGATACGACTTAACAAGGTATCATGAAAACCGCCCATTACAGACATAACGACAATCAAGGTCGCCACACCCAGCATAATCCCCAACAAAGACACCCAAGATATCACTGAACCAAAACCGCGTTTTTTCGCGCCCAGATATCTAAAAGCAATTTTTCTTTCTAGTTTTGAAAACATCTAAACACCCTATTCTTCATCCAAGTAATCACGCAAAGCATCACCAATCAGTTCATTTGCGCCGGCAAAATCCCCGCTTTGCGTATCAACAATTGAAATAACACGTGGCGACATAAACACCACTAATTCTGCAAATGGCGACACCAATGTTTCAGGTGTTGTTACAAATGAATGTGTTGGAATACCAATAATAACATAATTATCACCTACACTACTTGGGATATTAAACGAAGACAATTCGCCATTACTTGTACGCAGAACAATTTTTGCATCTATTTTTTTGCGTCCTGCCATATCAGCATATGTTGCAGTTGCCCCAACAATCAAATCAGTTTCCAGCCTTTCCTCTTTACTACACTGTCCAATATCAAATCGGGACTGCCATCCATTTGGTATTGCAAATGTTCCCTGCGACACCAGAACAACATTTGCCTGTTGCGACATAAATTCCTGCAAAGTTTTTGTATTAATTTCTGGTCCAACAACCAAGGCGCGCCCCACAACCCCAGGAACAGACATTTTAATATTATTTTCACCAAACGCCGGCAATAAATTCATCCAAACAATTGGATTATCGGTTCTTGGATAAACACGATAGATATCAATATCCCACGCCAACATATATTTTTTTCCTGCAATATCAGCAACTATTTTTTCAACCTCGCGCTCTGTTTGATAGTTTCCTTGGAATATCAGGGTTTTATCTTGCCAATCCACCAACAAGTTACGCATATCTGCCCCATGCATAGCATCTAACAACGCCATAATAATAGTTTCATTTTGTGGCATTTTCACCAGCCATTTTGCTTGATGCTTCAAATGAATTTCACCATTATACGCGTCATACGAATAATAAACCCGCCCCATCTTAGTCATTAATTCTACCGCATCCGCCAACGAGCCTGCCGAAATAGTCCCCGTAATTTTTTCATACAAAGGTTCATCTTCAACGACTGCGATATCTGTTCCTTCTAATAATTTATCCAACGCGCGTTTAACAGTCAGATTTTTAAATTCATAATCCGACACTTGCAAATCAGGCAACGCATCACCAACCCCCAGCCTAACAATTTCAACTTTTTCCGCCGGCACCACAGACACAACCGTTTGATTATCCCAATCCACCTCGCACCGTCTGGGCAGTTCCACAGAAAATCTGCGTGCGGTATCTGTTGTCAGCGCTGCTTTTTTGGGAAAAATCGGCACAGAGTTTTCATCAATCACCAATTCATCAACAACGGTTACATTATCAAACAACGGCTGTTGCACCTGTTGCTGACATGCCACCAATCCCCCAACAACAAATAATCCCAGCAACATAAATTTCAGAACATTCATCATAAATCCTTTTTCTAATTTATATTATATTAGATATTCATAATTTTTTCAAACTCTTCTAGTGTCATTTCATGAAACGGTTTCTGCGTAGGTGTTGTTAAACTTTTCACTTTTTCGAATTGCGCCGCCAACCTATTAATCAAAGCCACCACCTCTGGCGCAACATTCTTATTTTGGGCAACCAACCTGCGTCCATATTCCAAGACATACTCTAAAACATCAGCCATATAAAAGCGTCCCACATAGTTTTCAATTGCAATTCCGCCCTTTTGAACACAGATTGCAGACATCAACATTGCGGTTTGATTATAATAATTTGCTAATTTAACAAATCGCTGAACGGTTATCGCCATTTGAATATCCTTTCTCTCTTTTTTTACATTATAAAAACTATTGCCACAAAAAGGCAATTAAATTATAATACTAAGCATGAGAATAAAAATCCCACTAGTATTTTTAACACTAACCCTTGCATCATGTGCATCTGTCAATCGTGGTAACATTGACAATGCAACGATATTAAACTGGGAAAACGAAGCCGTAACGACCGAACAGTTTGTACGCGATCACAAGTCCTGTCTTGGCATAACGCGTCAGGCACACCAACCCCGTTCACGAATATCAAAATTTCTTGCCCCCAATCAATCTGGTCTAATGCCTGATTGGGATGGTCTGTGGGTAACCTTTCAATCGAACGAATACCGCGATGCTGGTCAACGCAGTTTATTATCCGTCCCCCGTAATGCTGCATCAAAGCCAATCGGCGCATATCGCAAATGTATGTTCAAGCGCGGCTATCTACTACGCGCGATGTAAAAATACAGACATATTATTTATTTGTTCTTGATTTTTATTTGCATATCCGTATAATACCTTTGTTTTTAACCGCCCTAATAGTCTAGTGGTAAAACACGTCCTTGGTAAGGACGAGTCGCAAGTCCGATTCTTGCTTAGGGCACCACTCTTTTTATTTTTTTTCATGTATTATTTTATTAATTTTTATACGCAACAAAAATACAGCAATTAAATAATACGGAAAAAACAAAAATAATTTTAATTTATTTTTACATTTTGTTTTTTTATAGTCTTGTTTATCATTGTCGGACACCATCGACCCAGCCCCAAAACAAGCATCTATCTGGTCTAACAAAGACACAAATTTTTTATTTTCTATATCTGCACTATGATAAACACGTTTAAAATATGTCCTATCTGCATTTGACAAGGTCGAGCAAAAACATTCAAACAAATGTAATACATCATCTATAGATATTTCAAACGGTGTTTCATAAACGCTCATACCACACGCAGAGCAAAAATCTTCTATAAACCTCATCACTCCAACTTCAACATCCTTTAAAATTCTTATACGTTCCTCATCATAGGCATTAAAATCCTTATACACAGGTTTTTATTTTTGATATCAACAACCGGCGGTTCTGGGGCAGTAATTAACAATTCCATAATATTAATTATACACTCCTGCACATCAGGAAGGATTTCTTTTTTCAAATACGACACATGCTTAAATTCCTGTGTTTTTCGAAAACACGCACTATAAAAAGACATTTTATATCTATCATCAAAAATTCTTTGAAGTATTTTCTGGGACGTATAAGCCCCTGTAGTCATATCAACAGACGCTATATTCTTTCCCGAAATATTTAACGACTTAATGTAACTAATATAGTCTTTTTTATTTTTTTTATGCCAATCAACAATTTCATCATTATACATATGAATAAAATCATCCATTTTTTTACAATCGACATTTTCATTTTTCAAACAAACACCTTTTAACATATCCATATATGCCCGTAAATATTCTGGCTGATTAGCATAATCGCCAAACAATTTTAAATTTAATATTCTTGGTGCATATATGTAAGTATTTGCGACCGGCTTTTCACAAATCTTATTATAGACTTTTTGCAACAAATAACCATCCCTAGAAACAAATAACAAAGTATCAATATCATTCAACTTTACTTCCTTTAATATCAGTTGAACATATCCCAAACCTAATGGTCCTGCCAAATTATAACCAACCTGCTGCCAATACGACATTTCTGTATTTAGTTGATTTTGAGCCATCAATGAAACCAAATAACTGCGCATAAAATCTGATTTTTGTTCATAAAAATTTTTATATTTTGCATTTCCATACCAAGCAAAAAACAAATCAATATATTTAGACACACAAAAACTATCTATATCATATCTTCTTGGCATATATACATCACTATGCTCATTATCACCAATATGTAATATATTTCGTGGATTAACAGAAAAATCTGTTAACACCTGCTCAAACAAAGAACCATCAGCCTTAGTTTTATTATACTCGCAAGACACATATATCCTATCAAAAACATTAACACCATTTCGTTTCAAAACCTTTATTAAAAAGCTAGATGGCAAATACATATCCGACACAATCAAAATAGTTTTCTTTTGCCTTACAGCCTTTTGATAGGCTTTAAATATCAAAGGATTTATTCTCAAAGATTTTTCTTCCATTTTTAATTCTTTCGCCTTAGCTTTTTGATATTTCGGCAATAAAACTTCATATATTTCATCAAGCGTAACGTCTTTCTTACTCGTTTTTTCTCGCGCATACAATTCTGCGGCAATACGCGCCTCGGCAAAACCAGGAATATTATAAATTTTTTCTAAATGCCAAAACAAATCCGTTGGTTTGACATACGGACGTATTAACAAAGTATCAAATATATCAAAAGAAATTATATCATGCTTTTGAATTTGCAAATCAATATCTCTTTCACAAATTCCATTAAGAACATCTCTTCGAGCCAAATCTCTTATTATACAATTATTCAATTCTGGATTTATTCTTTTTAAAAAACCTAAAACATTCAGTGGCTGCTCTTCCAAATAATGTTTAAAACCACAACTAAAACATTTTACTTTTATAAACGGTAATTTATAATCCTTGATTAGAGTAAGCGGAAATACAGTTATATTACGATTTCCACTTTTTTGATAAGCACTTTCGAATCTTTTAAGCCCTAACCCCATATAAGCATCTGCACAAAAACCTTTATCAATTAAAAATTTAGTCAATTGAAATTCATATTTAAAAACATAATCCCAAAAATCATCTTGATGCTTAACCTGTTTTAAAAAATCACCTAATAAACCAGATTTCAAAACACTTTTTCTGAAAACATAAAACCACGACTGCAGGTGATAATTAACATCATCATTTTGTATCATCCCCCAAAAATCACAACATCTAACATCCATTTGATCAAAAACATTACTTAATGGATAAACCGGCCCATAACAAGAATCATTACAAACTAACAACTCTTCACATTGATCTAACATCCCCTTTTGCTTCAACCACATATATCCACGTTTATACGATCCAAAATCATATTCATTATGTCTTTCAAACTGCGCATAAATTACAAGATGTTTTATCTTTTCTATCTCTGACAAAATTACAGGATTATCAGCAAAAAAGACTATTCCATCACAAACCTTCTTTAACTCACTCAAATAATAAATTACATAATCAGGAATTGTTCCATCAAACGAAAAAGACGCAAAAATAGCAATTCTCTTATATTTTTGTTTAATATCAGACGACACATAAATATATTTTCGCGCCTCCTCAGGAAAAGTTACTAAATCAACAATATTTGCACGCGATTTTAAACCAATTTTTTTACAGAATTCCTTTGGCTTTAGGAAAAAACGCACATTCCCAATTATTTTTTTAAACATTTTCACTCCTTAAAAAAACACCGCCACAAAAATGACGGTCGGGAAGTTCATAAATCACCAAAAAAGCCTGATCCCGCTAGTCTTCGGAAAAACCTATTGTATACACCAGCGGCTCCCCGACCACAAGTGGCAAGGGAATTACAAAAGACGCGAACGCGCGCCCTTTATTCTAGATTCAGTACATTAGTACTGCTTTTTTGGAAGGCTTATGAAGGCCCCGAACCGACATCTCTGTCAGTCCGTCCATATTTTATTTAAATTTATTGTGATTTTCAACTTTATTTTTATTACATACAAAAAAAAATAAACATTATAATTAATTCTAAAAAACACATACGATTCCCTAATTGCTTTTAGATGAATTATTATGGTTAATTTTGAAAATTAAATAGAATGGTTTAGATAAACGCAGTGCCGAAAACGATGTGTACACACAAGGTACATGAGATTCCCAACCCCTTGCAAGGCGATAAAATTAAATAGAATGATTTAGATAAAGTGAACAAGGATGGCGCAGTGTACACAAGGTACACATACCCCAACCCCTTGCAAGGCAATAAAATTAAATAGAATAGTTTAGATAAACGCAGTGCCGGAAACGATGTGTACACAAGGTACATGAGTTTCCGGCACCGCGTTTAGATATGCCATTATATTTAATTTTATTCGATGCAGCAGTTAACGGCGTTCCTAACCCAACTCTTTAACCGACCCATTGCACTCTTTTCATCAGTTTTTTCAGTTTTTTGAACCGGCGCAGAAACAGATAGATTTTTTTGAACTGGCTTTTTTACAGTTTTTTCTACCTTTACATTTTTAGATTCTGCGGTCAAGACCCCCATATTCAATCCCCAGAACATACAGTACAGACCATAAGATTGGTCAAATAAATTGTATGCTGTTTCTTTATCACCGGCGGCCAGTGCCTTGGTACCAACTTCGAACACGCGCATCGATGCCGCCAACAAATGTTTCGAAATACACCAAACCTCACCTTCATAGGATGGGATTATTTTCAACATTGCGTTTTTACGCATTTCACGCACTTCGTTAATCAAGTCATAAAATTCATGCTTTCCTGTTTTTGCACCTGAAAACATAAGATGTTCTTCGATTGAAATCAGATTCATAATCGCGATTGTCAAATCCTGATCGCTTGACAAATCCTTTGGATTAACCTTTTTAACAGCATCTAATTTTTCAACAAACTCTTGAACTGACTCTATCTTTTTCATTTTCACACCCTTTATTTAAAAACAAGAATTAAACAACCAACTAACCAAAGCCAACACCACAACAGGCAAGACAACTTTTTCAAATGGGAAATGCGCATGCCCATTGTTTTTCTTTTTCATCCATTGGTACAGTTTTGATGTTAAAATAAATATTATTGCGCCACAGACAGTTCCAAACAAAACAGGGTCCATAACAAAAACCCCACAAACAGACACAGGATTATAATCTACGACCCCCAGATATACAAACCCAATCATTGCGACCGACAACAGCATAACAAAAACATCACGTCCCCAGAAATGCCACTTGCGACTATCCATAAACTTCAATGTCCAATACCCCAGCAGTGCCAACAACGCCCCAGCCCACAGTCCTACAACGCTATCCGCCACACCAAATCGACGCGCAACATCCAACCCCGCCCCAATTGCAACCGTACACACCGCACACGCAGGATTTGCCAACACCGGCAAAGCATAAAAAAACATAACTATTGATGTAAACACAGCTTTCATATCTTTTCCTTCTTACAAATCTGATAAGCATTATTAAAAATAACAAAAAAAAAGTCAACATACAAACCAAGCATGTCATAATTATATTTTTTTAAAGTTGTTTTATTAATTTAGCTATGATATATATAAGCAAGCAATTTATTGAAATTAGACAAAAAGACAAACAAGGACTTATTTATTATGAAGATAAAAGACCTAACATTATCAACCAAGCAACGAATTTTAGAAAATATGTTTGTAAAGAATTACAAGCGTATGTGGCCATATGTAAAGCCCTATTGGTTTCGTGCATTATTGTCGATACTTATTGCGATTCCCATTGGTTCTATGGATGCTGTAATCGCGTTGGCATTAAAACCATATATGGACTTAGTTATGGTTGAAAAATCATTATCTATGTCTTGGTATATACCTGTTGGTATTTTGCTATTCACATGTGTCCAAGGCGCCCTGACCTATGCATCTGGATACTTAAACACCTGGGTTGGCACAAAAATAACAAATCGCCTTAAATTTGACTTATACAAAAAGATGCTTTCATTCGAGGCAGATTATTTCAGCAAGACAAAATCCGGCGATGTAATTTTTATGTTTAACAACAACGCCGACAATGCATGTAACGGCTTATTAAACAATCTTAAATCATTTGTTCAAAAGTTATTTTCATCATTATCATTAATTGGCGTATTATTTTATAATTCATGGCAGCTTGCCTTGGTCTGTTCATTTGTTCTGGTTTGTGCATTTTTACCGATGACGACCCTAAAAAAGAAAATCCAAGAAGTATTCAACAAATCCCTAATGGCAGATTCTGCAATAATAACAACATATAACGAAACCTATTCTGGCACCCGCACAATCAGTGCATACAACCTTGAACAATATCAACAAGACAAATTCAAGGTTGTATTAAACAATGTTTTTAATCTTCGCATGAAGATGTTAAAGCGCACAAAATGGATAACACCTGTTATGCACATTGTTTTATCAGCAGGCATTGGTTTAACGATATGGTTTGGTTCTGGTCTGATACTAGACGGCACTATAACCAGTGGAAACTTTGTGTCATTTTTAACAGCATTAATTATGTTATACCAACCAATAAAAAGCATTGGCAACGACTATAACGCAATATTAATGTCATTTTTAGCAATTGAAAGAACATTTGATATATTCAACCGCGTACCTGGCATACGCGACTGCGATAACGCGACAGATTTCAACAGCGACTTCACACGAATTGATTTCAAAGACTTAACATTTGAATACACACGTGGTGTACCTGTATTACGCAACATAAATCTAAGTGTAAATCGCGGCGAAACAATTGCATTAATTGGCAATTCTGGTGGTGGGAAATCAACACTAGTGAATTTAATTCCACGATTCTTTGATGCGACCAGTGGCGGAATATACATTGACGACAAAAACATTCGCGAAAATAAATTAAGTTCTCTGCGCGAAAACATATCTGTTGTATTCCAAGATAATTTCTTGTTTGGTGGCACGATACGCGAAAACATATTACTTGGCAACCAGAATGCAACCCCCACAGAACTTGAAAACGCTGTAAAGATGGCATATCTAGACGAATTTATCAGCACCCTAAAAGACGGCCTAGACACCCAAATTGGTGAACGTGGCATAATGCTGTCTGGTGGCCAGCGTCAACGTGTTGCAATTGCGCGTGCATTTTTAAAGAATGCCCCAATATTAATTCTGGACGAAGCCACATCTGCACTGGATAACAAATCCGAAGCGATTGTTCAAAAAGCAATTGAAAACCTAATGAAAGACAAAACAGTATTTGTAATTGCGCATCGTCTATCAACTGTTCGCAACGCGACAAAAATAGTTGTTATAAACGAAGGTCAAATAATAGAGCAAGGCACACACGACGAATTAATTCAAAACGAATGCAGCGCTTACAAGACCCTATACGATATGCAATTCAAAAATCAAAAGGAATAAAAAATCCCCATAACGGGGATTTTTTTATTCCTGTCTAAATTCATCATTTAATTCTTTTAAATGATTCAGCAATTTATACAACGGATATGGCTTTGTTGCCTCTGTAAATGCATTAACATCTTTTGGGAAGCATTTACCACCGTATCCAAATTTACCGTCTGGTCCTGGGACAAAAGTATGCACATCATTTATATATCCACTAAGCAAGCAACCATCATGCACCTTGTTCCAATCTGCCCCCATTTTTTTGCAATAATCATATATCGCATTAAAATAAGTAACTTTTAACGCCCCAAAAACATTATGTGCATATTTGGTAATTTCTGCATCCAGACTGGACATTTCGACATAATTTTTTCCACAAAAAACTTCCTTTAACAATTCTGTTTCCGCAGTGAACACCATTGGTTGTGCTTTAAAATCATCAACCGATGTTCTTTCTGTCAGAAATTCTGGCATAAAATAGACCCGATGATTTAGTTCCGCGCTAAGTTTCCCAGATGTTCCTGGCAAAATAGTTGTTCTTATAAAGATAGGTTTATCAGGCAATTTTTTTATAATATCGCGCAAAACATCTAAATTTTGTGTACCATCTGCTTCGGTTGGAATATGAATTTGAACAAAGAACACATCACAATTTGACATATCATCATTATAACCTTTATACGGATCAGACACACAAATTTTATGTTCTGTATTATCTTCCAGCCATTTTTTCAATGCCCCACCAATTACACCACAACCGACAATACCAACTGTTTTCATTTTATACACTCCTTTAATTTTTACAGTGTTGTTAACCATTCCAAGTCAGGCGAACATATCAAGCCTAATCTTTTATCGCTTTCGTAAAAACCTTCCTTAAAGTCAATATTATTTTCCCTTAATTTGTTTTTCAGCGCTTCAAAAGTTTCTTGTTCACCGACACGATTCATATCGTCCATCAATATAACAAAAGACTTATCCAAATTATCGACAACGTCCAAAATTTGTGGGCGTGAAAAATGCGCACTTCCCAACGGTCCATCAATCAGAATTAAATTAAACTTTTTATCGCCAATCAGTGATTTGAACCCAACATATGTTCTTGATTCATACTCAGGAACAACATTTATCATTTCTGTATCTAAAATCTTCGTATAGATATCTGCTGTTGGGAATTGACGCTGAAAGAACGCCAACCAATCTGAATTATTTTCACAAATCGTCAAATCAGCCTTATGCGAATCAGCATATTGTATTGTTAATTTAGACGATTGTCCCAAACCACATTCCAAAATAGATTGTGGCTTAATTTCATCCAAAATTCTATACAAGACATACAACACGACATAAGACACCGCCCATCGTCCTGGTGAAACACTTTTATTATTCAACCAATTTGTGTTATTTATTGTATCGTGATAAACATTTGCCCAATATGGTTCTGAATACTTTTTTGCCAACACATCGGCAAAACTTTTTATCATACCGAATTGATTCACGATATTATTATTAGCATCCTGACCACTCTTGTGCAAGGTGTCAATTTCATTGATCAATTCTAATTTTGCCCCTGCAAGATGTTCTATCACAGATTTTGTTTTATCTACAATCTCTGCCTGTGCAACATCTAACTTATCAGACAATATTTCGATTTGATGTTTATTATTAGCATCTTGCACTTGTTCAAACAATTTATCGGTTTCTGATTTTATTATTGTTTTCAAATCTGCCACTTGACCGAACAACACCTCAGATTTAAGCCCGACATCTTCTTCTATTTTTGAAAAATTCTCATCTACAATCTTCGCCCTTCTCTGCACATATGTTGCTAAATCAAAAATCTGTTTATCAACAACATCAGACCTGTCTTGCATATATGTTGCTAAATCAGAAATCTGTTTTGATAAAACCAAGTAATTATCATTTACCAATTTTCTTTGTTTTACATCCACATCACTAATCTGCTTTACCAGTTCATTTTGTTGTTTATTTAACTGAACGATTTGTTGTGAGATATCATTTTTTACAGATTGAATAGAACGCAAAACATCAGCAAATTTAGCATTCAATACATCCATTTTTCCACGATATGAACGAGAATACAAAAACTGTTTGATACGATGTTTTAATTTTGCCAACGGTAAAGAAATAAGGTTCATCCATATAGTTGCCATTCCATAATATGGGAACAACAAGTAACTTTTCAACCTGCTTTTTTTCCGTAATACTGCCAACTTAGATTTATCATATTGTTTTAATATTTTTTTAACATCTTTGATATAAGTTCTTTTATCTGTTCGATTCAATTTTACAAAATTATTCAACAAAATTCCCAAATGCAAATTCACATAATTCGTAAATGTTTGTTCATTTATTTGGGACTTTTTCAGATACTCTAAAACAATAATTGTTACTTGCAAAAAATCACCAAAATGACTATTCCAATTTTGAGTGATACTTAAAGAATGAATTCTGCGGTAATACAGCTTTTCATTCAAAATACCGCAAGACTTGGCCTGTATCAATGATTTTAAAAAGAACACATTATCTTCAAAGCACAACCCATCTGGAAATTTTATATCGTTCTGTTTAATAAAATCACGTTTGTATATTGTTAAACAGCTACTGACCGCCATTTTATGCATAAAATGTAAACAATCTGTATGGTTAAATTTTTTCAAATTAAATTTTTTTGGCATCCATTCAAAATTCCAATACGGATTATTTAATAACTCTTTACTGTCATTGTAAAAATTATTACCAGAAAATGACAGCATATCTTGGTCATTATCAGCCGCATAATGATATAATAAATATGCCGCATCCAATCTTATGTAATCATCACAGTCAACAAACATTACATATTCACCACTCGCAATCTCCAATGCTCGATTCCGTGAAGCGGCCAAACCAACATTTTCATGGTTTATAACCTTTATACGATTGTCGATTTTGGCATATTCGTTCATAATATCAAGTGTCTTATCAGTAGAACCATCATTGACACAAATTATTTCTATGTCTTTCAATGTTTGATTAATAACACTATCTAAACACTCCTGTATATAATCTTCCCCGTTATAAGCACAAATTATGATAGATAGGCCAATATGTTTTAAATTATCGTATTCATCTGATGCGATTAAATTAAACATTTTCTTGGTATATTCATCAAAATATTTAAAATCAAGTGTTGTATTTTTTTGCATATCTAAAAATTCTGCATGAATCTTATCCAGAAAAGAATTTTTATATTCACCAAATATTTTACTTAAATACCATAAAAATCCACCCACTTTCATAGCCAAACATAACGGAATAAATTTGTTTAAGTTATTTTTCGTAATAAACTCGTAAACCATTGCATGTTCTGCTATCAAATAATCACCTAGTTTTGGATTACGTATAGATTGATTAGGGTTATCTTGACGATACATATAAAAATGCTCATCCAATACCACCATTTTTTTTGCCGTACAATGAGTTTTAAACCAAAAAGAAACATCTTGATATGCTGCACCTGGGGTTTCATTATATCTAATTTTATTTTCTATTAACATACCGCGTCGATACAGCGCACAACAAGTATTAAATGATTTATTCATATAATCTTGCAAATTAAATGGAGTGTCAACAACACCATATTTATCCGATGCAATCATATATTTAACATCTAAGAAAAATCGTTGAGCGTTTTTATCTTCAAACACAGAAAGATTTGCCTTTGCTATATCCAATTTCTCTTTGTTTGCTTTGTTATACAAAGTTTCATACATATCCAGTTTGATAAAATCATCTGGTTCAACAATACCTATATATTCACCATGCGCCAAATCAATACCACTGTTCATAGTTTGGCCATAACCAGCATTTGGTTTATCGATATATTTTATACGTTTATCTTTAGAAGCATATTCGCGTATAATATTCAATGAATTATCAGTTGAACCGTCATTAACACAAATAACCTCTATATCTTTTAAAGTCTGATTAATTACAGAATCCAAGCATTCCCGCAAATACGGTTCCGCATTATAAATAGGCAAGACAACTGAAACCTTTGCCTTAGTTTTATCGTTTTTATAATGATTATGTGCATATTGAATACAAACATCCATTATTTCTTGCTTTATTTTATTTATTCTATCAGAAGATTGCATAGCAATAATGGCTTTATACTCTTTTTTTATACGGTTCAGAGTCAAATCATATAAATTTTCTAAATTATTTTGTAAAGCCATTAACAAATTGTCTCTGAATCCAGATAACAAATCATATACTCTTTCTTCTGTCCAATTTATTTCTTTATGGGCACACCGATAAGCATAAACATAAGCTTTCGTAACATAAAATTCTGTTGCACAAATAAACGCTTTTACCATAAATGGTGGATCTTGAAATCTTTTATAATTTGGAAATACTATATCATTTTTAATCAACATTTTTCGATTAAAAATAAACAAGGTATATCCATAATCGTATTGAAAATCACTATATTTACAAAGTTGTCCTTCAGTAAATCGATTAAAAAAGTCTTCTTTTCGTATTTCTGCTTTTTTATTTTCGTCATAAATAACTAACGAAGTACCACCACAGATATTAACATTATATTTTTTGGCTTCCGAATAAAGTTCAAACAAAACTGTTTCTGTTGGATAATAATCATCAGGGTCCATAAAGGCGACAAATTCACCCTTTGCAGATTTTATACCTTGATTTCTTGAAAAACCAACACCTTTATTTTCGCGACTAATTACTGTAATCCTATTATCTTTTTTGGCATATTCTTTCAACACCTCCAAAGAATTATCAGTACTTCCATCATCAACACATATTATTTCTATTTCTTTTAGTGTTTGATTAATTACAGAATCCAAACATTCACGTAAATATTGCTCTACGTTATATACCGGTATAATTACAGATACCTTGGGCGTATAATTAATCTCATTTTGAACCAAAACATTAGCCACGTTATCTTTCAAGCCTTTCATATTTTTTATACCAAATACAGAACGTTTTTTCTTATTCTTTATCTGTGTTACTTTTTTCATTTTATTTTCCCATAATTTCATTAAATGTTTCAAAAGACCCTTGTATTGTACGATTCATATCATAATACCGATATGCGCCCAATCGTCCCAAGAAATATACATTTGGTATTTTTTTTGCTTCTGCCAGATATTGATCATAAATAGCCTGATTTGTTGGATTTAAAATCGGATAAATACGTTCGTTTTTACCTTCTTCAAAATCCATAGGATATTCAAAAGTCAAAACAGTTTTATCTGATTTATCGTTCAAAAACTGTTTATTTTCTGTAATACGCGTAAAATCATAATTTTCAGGATAATTTACAACAGATACCTCTTGAAAAGAAGGTACATTAAATGTTTCTATTTTTATATCTAAACTACGGTATGGCAATTTACCAAATTTGTAATCAAAATATTCTTCAATTGCCCCTGTGTAAAACAAACGTTTATACTGAACAGTGTTTTTTATTTTTAAAAAGTCTGTATTTAACATAACACTAATATTAGGATGCGCCAACATACGTTCAAACATCGCCGTATAACCATCAAATGGTATACCCTGGAAACGTTCTTGGAAATAGCGACTATCGCGCCCTATAAACACAGGAACAGAACCAGTAACGCTAGGATCTAATTGTTCTGGTTTTACCCCCCATTGTTTAAGAGTATATTTCAAAAAAACTTTTTCATAAATAAAATCGGCCAAAAAATTCAAATCTTTATCATTTGTTTTACGCAATTCCAAGATTGGAACTTTGGTATTAAAACCAAACTTTTCTATCAATTTTTCTTCCAATTTATCAGCCAGTGTCACAGGCAATGCCTTATGCAAAGAATCCAAATTAAAAGGAATCGGAACAGATATTCCATCAATCACCCCCAAAACCCGATGCATATACGGATACCATTTTGTATATTTCGACAAATATTCCCATACCTCTGTTGAATTTGTCCTGAAAATATGAGGACCATATTTATGAACATGAATTCCTGTTTCAGAATCAACATAATCATAACATGTGCCACCTATATGATCTTTGCGTTCCATAATCACAACAGGTTCATTCAATTCAGTCGCTATTTTATTTGCGATGACTATACCTGCCAATCCACATCCAACAACAACATTTACACTATCGTTAACACTATTCATATCAGACACAAAATTTATATTTGTTTTTTCCATAACGCAACTCCATTATTTGCTATTTTTTAATTTTTTAATTTCTTCTTTCAACCGCAGATACTCATCATGCACCCGCACCGGGTACTCCCAGGCATACCTAATTTTTTGTTTAAAACTACGTTTTTCTGTTCTGACTTTTCCATCTAACCCCTGCACAATTCGCCCTTCTGCAGCACCATATTTTATATAATGAAACAATGGATTAATACCCGATTTTTTAACATCAACATAACGATTTAAATACGCATTTGTATTAAATTTTTTTGACGGATTGCGTCCTTCACCTGCCCCATATCTGATATAATGCTCAACAGGATTAATAGACGCATGTTTTACATCAGTATAGGTATTCAAATACCACTTTTCATTAAACAATTTTGATTTTTTCAGTGTTTTATAAACCTGACTATCAATTGTACTATTTACATTATCTGCTGGCAAAGTCCTTACAAATCTACCCTCTGCCATACCATAATCAATATAGTGCACCAGCGGACAAATACCTGCACTTGCTACATCTGGATTATCTGACAAATAAGCATTTGAATTAAATCTTGTTGATGGGTTTCGTCCTTCTTCCCATCCATGCAATAAATAATGTTCAATTGGATTCATATTTGCCTGTTGCACATCTGGATATTTTCTCAAGTAATACTGTTCATCAAACAACCCCGATTGAAGAATCTTCGACATCAATATTAATTTTTCGAATTTTTCATTCCCAATCAATCCCAAATGCTTTTTCAACTTTAACCAAAACATAGCATTATTTCCTTTTTGTTTATTATCGCCATTTTCATAATTTTCTGATTTAAGTCCAGATAATTTTTTCCTAACCTCTAAATTAAACTGACTATCTGCCGGATACCTGTTAAAGGTTCTGCGCAAAAAATAATAAGTTTCTTCTTTTGCCGCATTATCAAAATTATTTTGCTTAACAAAGTCTAACAAACAATCAATTACTTTTAAAATATCAGACTTTCTTTTTACTGCCTTTGTTTCATCACAACTAATTGAATCCACACTAAGTGTATATTTATAAACCGGTTCATTACACACCACGACATTTTTTGCATAAAAAAACGTTTTAAATACAAAAACATTATCTGCGCAATACATCCCATCTGGGAAAGAAATATTATTATCTGCGATTAAATCGCGTTTAAACAATTTATCACACGCAGACCCATTTCTTAATCTTGCAATTTTATCTGACAATTTTTGGAACTGCCCCATTTTCATATGTTTCAGATTATTATAAGTTGCAAAAACAATATCTGCATTATTATCACAGGCTGCCTTATATAATTTTTCAAAATAATCCTTTGGGACACTATCATCAACATCAAAGAACCCGACAAAATCCCCTGTTGCACACCCCAGCGCAATATTTCTAGCAACCGATGGTCCCGAATTTTTTTCTAATTTTTTTATTTTAAATCTTTTATCAGCCCTTGTATTTTTTACCAAGTACTCATATCCACCATCTGTACTACCATCATCAACAATGATAAACTCTATATTTTTCAATGTTTGTGCTTTCAATATTCGCAAAGCATCCTTGCAACAATGCAACCGATTAAACACAGGAATTATTATAGAAACCGCGACACTCATACCAACCTCAAAAAAACCACACTAAAAGAATAAATCCTTTAACCACAAAGACAACCTTACTCTGGTTTTTCCAGCCACAGGTTTAGTTATTTTCATACTATGCACTGCCATTCCCAACATTCTATTATCGCCAACTGGGCAATAAGGCGAATTTGGCACAAATTTTATTGTTAATTTATTATCTTTGGCAACTGACGACGGAATTGTTGCCATATATGTATCCAACCCAGCAACCACCCAACTTGCAACTTTTTGGTCATTTGCATACACATCAACATTTTGTGCCAAATCCTTTTCTGCAAAGACCCCAAATGCATAAACATGCAACTTCAACACAGTACCACTACTTTCTGGGATATACAGATTAACAAGTGTTTCATTTCCAACTGTACATCTATATTCTGGTTCTTGTCCACCCCAACCATTTTTGAGATCTATATATTTAAGACTATCACCACCACGCTTAAAATTAATTTGTGTCCCTAAATCATACAATCTATACTGTCCCAAATCTTCAATTTTATTCACCTGCACACTACTGCGTCCAAATCCAGCAAACCAAACAACCCCCGCAACAACTATCAATGATATTACAGTCAATAAAATCTTTAAAAAGTTTTTTTTCATCACATTTCCCTTTGGACAATTGAACCTACAACAAAACATTACAACTTTCTGCGTCTTGGTGTAACTGAAATTTTACACACAGGAATTAAATCGAACAAGAAAGCCTTGTAATTAACCGTATTGCAAAAAACGGACTTTTGACTTTTTATTCTAACGATTGGCAAACCAACAACAGAAATTCTAAAACATGTTATATACTGCGGTTTTCGTTCACGCACAATCGTAGATATTCCAGTTCTAATCGCATTTTTATGTATTGAATCCACAAGCTTTTCAGTTGTATACGGATACAAATATTGCAATCCACCGATATTTTCCAGACCATTTTTCTTCAAGAACGGAATACCAGCCTTTAATATTTCCATCGGTTTTTCATAGACTGCATGACACACTTCACCAATTTGTCCTGTTACAAACGCTGCGAATTTATATCCATTTTTCATTATCAACCTAGACAATCCGACTTCATATTTCAAAACGATTAATTGCTTTTCGGTCTGATGACAAATTCTGTTCATAAAATCATTCAAGAATTGTTCTTTTATTAATTTTTTACTAAACCCCAAGAACCATGATTGCAATTGCACAGGTGTCAATAAATTTTCAAAATCTATCATACCTGTAAAATCCACCCCGCGCGATTCCAGGTCTTGTAATATTGGCAACAAATCCCACAGTGGTCCATACACAGAATCATTTGCGAAATACACCCAATCATAATTATCAAACAGTTTATTTTCCACCGCATACTGATACCCGCGTTTATACGACCCAAAGTCATATTCATTATGGCGCACAGCATTGGCATACACGACATTACCCAAGGCCCTTATTTTATTCAACTCTTCATCAGTCGCCACGCTATCCATAATAAAGATAACATCGCCAATCTTGTTTAATTCCGAAACATAATGCAGCAAGGTATCATCCACAATCCCCTGCGCATCATAAGACGCAAAGATAAACAACCTTTTATTCTTAGCCATTTAGCACCTCGCATATTTGCTGTTTTATGGTATTTGTTTCAAAACGCCCCAGCGCATTGGTTGCATTCAAGACCATTTCTGACACAGGCAATTTTTTATTATAAACATCTGTCATAATATTTGCCAATTGTTGCACATCCGCAATTTTAAACAAGACCCCTGCCTTTCCGCCCAGAAAAATTTCTTTTGGTCCATACTCGCAATCTGCCGCAACATTAAGTACCCCCAAAGACTGCGCCTCTATCAAAACAGTGGGCAACCCTTCGAAATTACTCGACAAAATATTACATATTGCATTTTTCATATATACAAACGGATTATTCAAGGCCCCTGTAAAAACAATATTTTTCCCTGACTTTAAATTTTCAGCATAATTTTTCAAATAATTTTCCTGTACCCCACCGCCAATTATGACCAATTTAACATCTGGCATATCATTTTTTTCATAAAACAAATCAAAGGCATCTATTAATGTTTTTACATCTTTTTGATATCCGTCCAATCTGGACACAGTAACAAAATAATCTGCACCAACTGTTGGCGTATTTACCTTGGACAAGTCTAATATTCTATCTACATCAATTGGATTATATATTCTAACAACCCTGTCTGCGTATTCTGGAAAGACAGATTTAAATTCATCAACGAACGCATCAGTCAGCCCTACCACCGTTGAATATTGTTTTATTTTTTTTGCCCTATTGTTTTCCAGCAGATACTTAACATTTATATGCACCCAAACAATTTTCCTTGCCTTAAACCACCTTAATTCTTTGGCGAAATCAAACATCTTGTAATCCACAAAAACATCAACATTATTCAACCCACCCCAGAATCGCATTATAAACCTGCGATAATTTTTATAGATGCCATAACACAACCTACATAACAGTTTACAAGGAAACTTTTTAAATTTTTTCTTTTGTTTTTCGAACCAGTTTCCCAACGGATAATAAATATACACAGGTATTTCAGGATGACTTTTCAACCAATCCTTGTACTTTGGTTCAATCACATCTGTATGAAACACCAAACACAGGTCTAAATCATCGCATTCCAACAACTTTTCAACAGTATTGACCAAGACAGTCTCTACCCCACCAATAATCATTGTCGGCACACAAAAAGCAATTCTTTTTTTCATAACAACCTTTTACCATCCAGATAGATTTTATTAAAATTTCTTGTTTTTTTCATACAGACATTTCACAAAACATAACACAAATAAAAATATTTGCAACCATATAAAAAAATCCCCCACCAAACGGGGGATTTTTCTAACTAACAACAAATAAAAAAATTCAGTGACTTTATTTCGCGGCATTCAAGAACACAAATCGAAACACATAGCCACTATCCAGTGCACCCCCATATTCCACAGAAAATACCTGCCCATCGGACACAGGCAAACATATACCAAATTCACCACCCAAATTATCCACAGTTACCATATTTTGCATCCCATTAACCTCATTAGTTATACAATACGCCTTACCTGCCACAGTTGTTTTTGCCCTCAGACACACAAATCCATCTGCCGGCGCTGTATAAACTGCCCCACTTTGTCCCAAATTTAAATCTATATATTTATCACTTGGCATAGCCTGATGCGCGATAAATCCTGTATCGCTATAATCAACTGCGTGAAAAGCGTTTTTTGTTGCAAAGTATGATATAGTACCTGATGTTATGTAGGCTCTTCCAATGTATGTACTGTTATAACGATTATTAGAATCCATATTGTAATTAGATTCTTCGTCATAAACATATGTCTTTTTTAGCGCGCCGAAAGAACCACCGTTAAAAAATATATCATATTCACCACTATATGCCGATGAATATGTTCTTAGTATTATACTTGACGTTGTCCAATATACATTTTTCAAAGTTCCTTCTTCATTCCGTCCATCAGGGGTAAGACCTTTAACCCCAGGCAACGCAAATACAGTCGACCCAATATACCCAAACCCATTAAACACTTGGTCTATGCTTGTGATTTGTCCACCACCAGTTGACACAATCCCAATAGGGAATGAATATTGTCCTGACCACGTTTGCCCATCGGTTGAAAACTTTACAAGATTGCTTGCTGTATCATACCAAACACCACTAGAAGATGGTGCAGAATCGCCACTATATACAGAACCCAAATTTTCAGTATATATACTTGTTCCTGTTGAATTTACAAAAACAATTCCGCCTATGTTTGTTGTTCTTACTATATCATTAGCAATAGTGACCACATTAAATACCCCAGCGCCATTTGGCACATATACTTTACTACCCGCTTTAAGAACAACAGCACCATCAACAATTTCCAATTTAATATCTTGCGGAATTTCTGTAATGCAGTTTGTAATTCCAGAATTAAAATCATCTAATGTAACAAGCATTTTATTTTGTATCAGTTGTTCTATAAAATTGGCTTTTTTTAAAAAAACCTCAACAGATTCAACATTTACAATCCCATTGTAACACTCATTAAAGGTATCTAATTCATCCTGAAAATCTTTCAAAGATTCCATCAAATAATTCATATCCAGATTTAATAACTTTGGTTCTATCTTTGCCAATGGCTGATAATCGACCACACGCGACAACGGCAACTTTCGTGAAATAACAATACTATCTGTTGGCAGTGGCGCATTTTGGAAAACAACCCTTCCGCCCAAATATGGGACATCTGCACCATCACCCGCAGGTGTTTTAACAATTGTATAACCTGTTGCTGGCTTATTGTTTTTCAAGACCACCACATTATTATTTTCATAGAATGGGAATCTAAAATCAAATTCTGTAATTTCTCCATTTCCCATATATGATACTTTATTCATTATTATACTCCTTTTGTTATAACAAAAACACCCACAAAACCTGTGGGCAAAAAAAAGAACAGACGATAAACACCGTCTGTCCAATTAAGCACATTATATCACAAAATCCCTAAAAAATCAATTACAAATCATAACAATCCTGTCAGAACGCACCTCCTCTCAGGATTTCTATAATTTTTTTGCCAGTTTTTTTATTTTTTTTCTATATAAAAATTTGATAGAATTCAAAGGAATTTAATCATGCGAATTATCACTTTAATTTTTGTAATTTTTCCTTTTATAGCATCGGCAAATATCCTGCCTCATATGATGCGTATCGTGCAAAGCCAACAGAACAGACAGCATGGCGAAATTTACAAGATGTATTATTGATATAGGTGAAACAGAAAACTATATGGACATAGCAAAAACATTAATAGATAGTGGCTTATTCGATATAAAATATTTTGGACAATATGGGCAATATATTGAATTTATCCCCAGAAAGTTAGAATTCTAGCAAACATAAAACCCAAATTTTATCTATATTTTGCATTTAGATAGTTTTCAACTTTATTTTTCAGTATCTCAACACTTTCCTGTACATCCTTTGATGCTAATTGCATCAAATTTTGTTTTTTACCATTTATTTCAAACACCATCATTTCATTCACAAGGGTCTTTTTATTTATCTTCACATCAGGAATAACAGGATCATATTGCGAATAAAAACTAGATTCATTGAAAATATCTGCGGACACCTCAAAAGTCTGCTCTATTTCCTTCACAGCATTTTTTATACAAAAATCTGCAATTTTTTTCAAATCATAGTCTTGACTAATATTATACGACACATTCGAATACAACACCCCAGGCTTCAACGATGGCTTATCACTAATTTTTGCCAAATTTTCTGCAACACGTGCAGACACTTCATCTATAACAAAAACATCAGGCCCCATAAGTTTATCATAACGCCACATCAATCGCGAATTATAAGCATGTCTTAATTCATGATACAACACCAGTTTTTGTGATTGATTTATCATATCTACTACTGTATGACCGACCTCTGTTCCTGTTAAATCTCGATAATGATAAGTGTACAACATATTATTCATACGGTCATAAGTGCCCGCATAAATCACACCAAAAAGGATATCTTCTATTGCTGCTGAACAATCAACATTAATTGTATCAGAAACAAATGTTGTTGGTGTCAAGCCCGCCACATGGTGCAAATTATCTGTCTTTACATTTTTATGCGCAATACCTGCCAACACCAACGCAGTCGCCAGTGCAACCCCAGCACCAGAAACCGCCAAAATTCTTTTAAGACTCATCTTTGAACCAGACATACCATAATCCTTGTTGTCATAATAATCCATTTAGTCAAACAATATTAACACAAATTGTTTTATTGTCAACAATAATAATACATACAAATCAACTCTATTTATCCCCTGCTCGATTATCAAAATAATCACAACGGTTTCGCCGCGTTTCACTTGCAAAACCTGCTTTTTTGTCGCCCCCCCGACCAAAGGATTATGATATATCTGCCCCCACAGTAAATTTCCGCACGAACTCCGCAGAAATCCGCCATTTTCATTTGTTTTGTAATAGTCAATGTCTAGTATATGTAAAACCACCCATAAGTCTTAATCATATTAAATACAAAATGCACTTACCCAAAAATCGCTACACCACTCACATTTCCGCCATTTCTTAACCATTTTTCTATGTAAAGTTTTAGAAAAATGGATAATTTACTCTTTATAAAACAAATCTATATAATCCTTATAATACCATTTTTGAGCATAAGCATTATCACCAAGTTTTACCAGAATTCCCATTTTTACCAATCGTTCTATCATCTTATAGCCAGACGGCTTTGTTGTGCCTGTCCATTTCATAATATCTGAAATACCAACAATAGGCATTTTATATAAGTTTTCTAAAACATTCATGGTTGATTGTGATACAGCTTTGCTTAAAACTTTTACTTTGTCTGTATCTCGTTCGCGTAACTTGGTAATTATTGCACATGTTTTTATCGCAGAATTTGCCGTTTCAATAATTCCATCTAAAAAGAAATCCAACCACCCCACAATATCACCATTATGATAATTGTTTAATTTTTGATAATACACATCCCTATGTTGTTTGAAATATGCTGACAAATACAATATTGGCATTTCCAACAATTTTTTATACCATAAGAACATAGTTATCAACATACGACCTGTTCGACCATTACCATCATTAAAAGGATGAATTGTTTCAAATTGTGCGTGCAACAACCCCGCTTTAACAAGCGGTAAATAATCATCGTCTGCATGCATAAATTTTTCTAAATCATTTAATGCACGGTTCATATCTTCAACTGGTGGCGGAACATAAGTAGCGTTATCCGGTCTAGTACCTCCAATCCAATTTTGACTAGTTCTAAACTCTCCAAGATAAGAATTATGTGTACTGCGTGCTTTCAACATCAATTTTGAATGTAATTCCCTAATAAACCTTAATGACAAAGGAAAATCTTTGGCACGAACAAGACCATAATTCAATGCATCTATATAATGTATAATATCGTCAACATCTTCAGGTAAAGAAGAGCTTGGTTCAACATTTTCTTTTTCAATCACATCCATCATTGTGGCATTAGTGCCTTCTATTTGACTTGATGAAGATGCATCCTTCTTTACAAACATAACCAAAAACCAATCTTTATCAGGTAACAATTCTGTAATTCCATCCAATTTACCTAATAATCTTATGGCTTCCGTATGTTTTGATATTATAGTATTTGGCAAAGACAATCCCATAATCGGCGGAAATTCATTGGGTATAAAAGCCTTAAAACCCGCAGATTGCTGTACAAAACTACCTATTTTTATATTATTCATGACTTCACCTTTTAGTAAATATACTAACATAAAAACTTTACTTTGCAAACATAAAAGTAAACTTTTTTAGCAAAAAACTTTACTTTACAAACACAAAAGTAAACTTTTTTAATAAATATTATTAGTAATAATAAAGACACTAAAATCCGCTACGCCGCTTGCAAATATGCATTTTTATGCTATAAATCTTGTGTAAAATATTAAAAAGGCACTTAAAATGTCGTCTGTACAAGAAGCCAAGTTTTATTGTGAAGGATGTGAAAAGAATTGCGAACTATGGGCAAACGTGCACACAAGTGGTTCAATTTATGCTACTTATTACATACATCCCATGATTGGTGATATGGCTATAAATAAATACATTGATGAATTCGGCAAAGAATGTGATGCAGGAATACAACTTAAAAATTATAGTTGGGATAGTGATGATAGTATGGTTTTTACACCACTACCCCAAGGCGCATTAAAGGCTGTATTAGAGCGGGCAACACATCAGGCACGCCTTGCCGCAAGACACTGTCCGCATTATCAAAAAACAAAATAAAGGAACGCAAAATGTCATTTACACAAGAAAAACGCACAAATATAAATCCAAAACAGGTTCAGGCATACGTTGCACCCGGGGGATTTTGTGATGGATGCGATAAACGGTGCGAATTTGGTCATGAGTATATTTCAGTAAATTACACTCGTTACATTTATCCGACAATTAACGGATTTATCATATCTTGTTACGTTGACGAGAATTCTCAAATTCAAACCACTAGTGATATTGTCACACCAAACGGAATAACCGCTCAAGCACGTCAAAAAGAACTGACAGCCAAGGTACTAGCTGGCAAAATCGCCCGCCTGTGCGACAATTACAAGACACGATAGAAACAACAAAACAACCATACCGCCCCAAATGGGCGGTGTTTTTATTTTCTATGTCATCCCGCCGCACACCACGGGACCCAGGTCATAATACAAATAAAAAAATAATAAAAAATCGCTACACCACTCACATTTCCGCCATTTTTTAACCATTTTTCTATGTAAAGTTTTTACCCACCTTGAATCATCCATATACAACTGGCAAAAATCCCAAATTTTTGTTAAAATATCAATAAAATAAATCATCAGGAACAACCATGACAGACGAAGAAAAATTATCCGCAATAAATGAAACTATAAAAAATTTAAAGGATGATAAAAAGGGATTAAGTAGTTTGCTTAATAGTATATGGGGTGCTTTATCCCCAGAAGAACAGCAAAAGTTGAAAACTATCCGGGCTACAAAACCTTATTATGCCGAAGAAAGATTCAATCTGTTTGTGGCCAGAAAAATACAAGAATATGAAGAGAATGAAAAGAATGGAAAGAAATCGGATGGTTTCAGACAAGATATTTTAGACAATGTTCGTAAAAGCATAGCAGAAATAGAAAATCCACAGCCCAATAATATATTTATCCAGAGCACGGCTGGATACAACAATATTCGCGAACAACTGAATGCAACCCCAGAAGTATTTATGAAATATGGCATTTCTACATCCTGTTCAAATGCAGCTGGTGCATTTGTACATGAATTTATCAAAACAGTTGAAAACATACTTAAAAGCAAGAATCTTACAAAAGAAGAAATAAAAGCAGAAATTGATAACATCAAAAAAAATGATATTATATTCTTAGCAACCACAAAATATACCAATCTGATAGATGGTCGTGCAGGACACGTTGTCCCATGCGTCAAACTAAATACTAACAACTGGGTTATGATAGAGGCACGAAACGAAACCATTCAAGAAAATGTATTTACAAAAGAAATTCCAGATTCCGATATGGTTGTTGGCAAGTCTTTTGAACATTTGATAAAAGGACATGAAGACGTACCGTATATCATCAAGGATATATCTTCAGAAAATTGTACCAACCACGAAGACTTTTTAGAACATCGCAGTCGTGTTAAACTTGATGATGCACAAACATTCTTGGCACAGGTGGCAGAAGAAAAATGCTGGTCACCTGGCATGCGCAAAAAAATAAAACGTGAATTAGACATATTATCCAACCTAAGTGAAGAAGATAAAAAACTGCTCCCCGAATTCCCCGAAGAATTGCAACGCAAAATAGAACGCGAGCGCGGAATACAATCACTGCGATTGGCAACAGAAGAGCTTGGCAAACAAGTTCAACATGGACCGTATGTCAGTATGGACGAACTAAAAAAAGCCCAAGCACAACAGGCTTATCTCGGTATCGACTAAAAGGAGACACATTATGAAATACACCAAAGGCGGAACATTTACCACCCAGGAAATGAGCATGTTGGAAACCTTGCAAGAACTGGAAGATGTGGTTCATATTGCCAAAACTATATGCCTTGGCGAAAATGATGCCGCATATAAAAATCTGGACGGGGCAGAACTCTATATCACACATCTGCGCAAGAAAATAAAAATTGCGCTAGAACATGTACCAGAAAACATCCAAGAACAGGAATTTTTGTAAAATATAAAACGGCGGCCAGATGGTCGCCATTTTTGTCATTGTTTCTCTGTAAAATCAGAGTAAGGTCAGTTATCCTTTCCTTCCTTGAATTAAACTATACTGAAATGCAATTTACAAATGCAAGACAAAAATAAAAAACAGCCGGAAAACCACCACTTTCACCGGCACACCAATTTTCTATGTCTAGTATATGTAAAATTGTCCATAAACGTTAATCAGATTAAATACAAAAAGCACTTTAACAAAAACCGCTATACCGCTTGCAAATCTGCGATTTTGTGCTATAAAACTTATGTACAATAATTAAAAGGCAAACAAAAATGTCATCTGTCAACGATAATTCTGTTGTTCGCCCATGGGAAGATATAACGGCACAAGATATAGAAAAATTATCCCCCACCGCAATGCGCGAAAACAATGCAGACTATTTCCTGGCCCAAATGTATCGAACGGCACGTAATATAGTTGCACATAATTATCGTGGTTCCATTACCCCAGATACAGAAATTCATTTTGGTTGGGGAATTAAACAACGTTTTGGACAGGAACACAGAAATTTTTATATCTATCAAAAAGGCACAATATATTTGTACAATTTTTACGAAATGTTACCGCGCATTGGTATTCCTGTTGCGCATTTTACACCAGAACAAGACAAGGTATTTCGACATGCGGTGCAATCTGTGGTTAAATATCATAAAAATCCATATCTGTATGATTCAGTGTATGGTGAGATGAAAGAATTTGCCCCAGAAAAATTAGTCAACCCAAAATATAGACCGTTATTAGAATACTTTGGTTGCAGCATACAAAATTACCAAGAACAAAATCCATTACAGTCACCTGTGCGCTGTGATGGGTGTGAACGGCGTTGCCATATGGGGTATCAAAAACATCCACTTGACCCCTATGATGAGTTCAACAGATGTTACAACGAATACCCAACAATAAATCATATTTTCGCAAACGGTTGCCCCGAAAAATGTGCCGCTAAAATTCAGGAATACACCTTGTTCATCAAACAAAAAACAGCACTACAAAAACCTAAGAAAGCATTCACCCAAGAACAACGCATAAACATAAAGCCAGAACAAGGAAATGTATATGTTCCATCACCTGGAAAATGTAATGGGTGTGATGTCGGATGTGAACTGGGGACGGCGTTTTTATTTGATAAAGATTACGTTTACCCGACGATTGATGGGAAAATTATGGCGCGTTATATCGATGAAAAACACCATTATCAATATACCGGAACCAGTACAGTGGGGTGGGAGATGTCCCCACAACAGGTTGCAGACAGAATCGCAGGCTTTGTTGGCACAATCGCCCGCGTGTGTGACCATTACAAAACAAAATAAACCATCCGCCCCTGTGGCGGTTTTTGTTTAGTTGTATTTTGTATTATACCTTATCCCTTTGTAAACATTTGTCATTCTTCGCAACCTTTTGTCGCGACTTTCTATGTATTCATCTTTATAATTCATAGTGTAAAGCAAGCAAAAGGATTACGCATGTAAACATATTTTCTATGTCCTGGGTTATGTCCAGTATATGTAAATATATCTGCTAAAACCGACAAATTCGGACAAAATCGAAAATTTTTTACAAAATAAAAAATCCCGGAACACCGGGAAATTTTGGTAGCAGCGGAGGGATTCGGACCCCCGACCAAAGGATTATGATTCCTCTGCTCTACCACTGAGCTACGCTGCCAAACGGCACTGATTATAACAGACATTTTTTTAATTGCAAGCAAAAGAAAAACTAATTGGATTTTATTCATGTTAAAAATAATTATATTTTTTAATAATCCGCTTTGAACAAACACTTTATTTATGCTATAATACAAACTATGAGAAAAACCGTTACAATTTTGCCACTTTTACTTTTTTGCACCTATGCAAACGGTGAAATCAACCCGTTTTTTAACGGTTACACCAATCAAATATCTTTTAATGTTGGCGCCGGTGTAAACAGTGGTTTTCTGATTCCACCACCATCGCAATTTGTACCATATACGATGTTTCAGTTTCAGTATTCTCAGCCAACGACATTTTTCAGATTACCTGCGCGCAAATCAATCAGTGCGATTATAAACGTTGGACGGGGCGAGAAATATGGTTGGAATTGGGACGACTATTCTATACCGATTGCGATGCTCAGCGAAGATGTAATCCCACTGTATGGTAATAACTGGTACACCTTTATTGGTCTGGGCATTGGCATGCAGGCGCAACAGAATGCCCGCATTGGTTCAAAACTGGTATTTGGTTTCAAACTAGGTGGTGGCTATCGCATATCAGAATGTACATCAATTGAGGCCTTTATGCAACACATGTCAAACGGCAACACCGCCCCAGAAAATAACTCGTACGCATTTTATGGTCTCGGCATATCATACAATTTCTAAACAAAAAAAAGGGGGACTTTCACCCCCTTTTAAACAAAACAAAACAAAAATTAAAGGCATAACCCACATATCATTATTTTACTAATAATATCCTGCATTACACCCATTTTCGTAAACAACACTAAGTGTTGTATCTGTACCGCGTATTACATCCAAATTGCAATATGCAGATGCAGATTCCGTACACAACCCTACAAAAGCACTCGCACAGTACGAATGAGAGTACGAATCATTTGTGGTTGGAAACAGCTTGAAATGCCATTGGCATACCTCGAATTATATTACACACACTCTCTCTTCTCTGATTAACTCAGAGAAGAGAGATTTTTTTACCGTTTGATTAGTTAGCATTAGCATAATTCGGTGTTGTAGATTGTGATGGAGCTGCTCCTTGGACACTTGCTTGAATGTCACCACACGACCCAGCTGTTCCACATGCCAAAGTACTACCACCAAAATTGCTACCCGAATACCCATCATCACAAGAATTATGATAGACAGCAGCACCAGGATATTTTGTTGACCCCTGTTGCACACCGATAGTCAGGGTACACTCACCATGATCCACATCTAAACAGCTTGCAGCATATGGAATTATATAATTTAAAACAAGAGTATTACTTTCTCCTACTGTATCAAAGAGATCGGTAGGAATAGTAGGAAAAGTACCACCTGCCCCAAAACCAAACGACATATCTTCAGCAAGACCCGTATCATCTGCCGTAACCATCGAATCTACATCCCAAACAGCAGTCGTTGCCCCTACAATCAAACCTGCATTACTTGAATAATCAACTGCTGTTGGTTCAGAACCACCAACCGAATACAGTACCGCGCCCCTTGGGGTCACCCCTTTTGTATAACTAACACTGCCAACTGTAACTGGTTTAGCTACAGGTGCCGCTAGAGTAGTCAAAGTCGCCCCGCTAGCCCAATTATTGCTCGATCTACTAATAGTGGTAGAATAAACCTTACCAAAAGTACCTGCAGATGTGTATCCGAAAAAATTTACAGTTATATCATCAGTAAATTTAGTACACGTAGGATTATATGTCCCATACACTACAGCTACTGGATCTCCACCATCAGCAGCAGCGAATGCTGCCCCCCCCGCAAATGCAAACACCGCAGCCGACGTCGATAAAAATGTCAATATTCTTGATTTGTTCATATCCCTTTCCTTTCTTTATTGTTAAAAAATAAACCGCTATGGAAATCTTAGCGGTCGAGGAGTTCGTAAATCATTCTGTTATTGACCCTGTCACCTTCGAGATAACTTATCTCTATTTTACAGTGATCAACCCCTCGACTAACAATAATTCCATTAGCCATGGGGATACAACACAAACAAGCGATACGAACAGTGGGACAATATCTAAAAATTACGATACGTCTACATTCGCACCGAACAGAACAAGGCTTACGACAGCCCCGAACCCAACTTCCACTGGATTCATTTTCAATGATAACCACTTTAAAAAAATTATGCAAGACTATTTTTAGATATTTTTTATTTTCTCAAAAACATCACCACTCAATCGGTGTTTTTCCACAATTTATCAGATAATTATTTGCCTGACTAAAATGCCGACACCCAAAGAATCCACGATATGCAGACAACGGGGACGGATGTACACATTTCAAGACCAGATTCTTATTTGCATTTATTACGCTTGCTTTTTTTTGCGCAAAACTGCCCCACAGCATATAGACTATATTTTCGCGTTGACTCAGCACACGCATTACTGCATCTGTAAACTCTTCCCACCCGCACCCCGAATGTGATGCCGCCTTATGCGCCTGAACAGTTAACACAGAATTCAACAACAATACCCCCTGCTTTGCCCATTCTGTCAAATCCCCATTTGTAATACTTGGGTGACCAATATCAGATTCTATCTCTTTATAAATATTTTGCAAACTTGGTGGTACTGGCGTTGGTGGCAACACAGAAAAACAAAGCCCATGTGCCTGCCCTGGCTCATGATATGGGTCTTGTCCAATAATAACCACTTTAACATTATCCAGCGGACACAAGTCAAATGCATTAAATATATTTTGTGGTGCAGGATAAACAATCTGTCCTGACAAATATTCACCACGCACAAAGTCAGTCAACTTGATAAAATAATCCTTATCAAATTCTGCACTTAATGCGTTTTTCCAAGATTCTTCAATTCTAACATTCATAATTTTATCAACCTCAACCAACTTCAAAATTAATTTATATGATACGAGTACGCAGCACAAACCAAAGAGAGTATACTACTCGCTACATGACCGGCGGTTTATGCAAGTAATCATCCATAGAAATTAATTTTACCTGACAAGATTTCCATAACACTACATCAATGTATCCGCGTGGCAGTCCTGTTTCTTGACACAAATGCGCAAACATATCATCACAAGATTTTTTTATTTCTTCATCCAGTTTGGCGTTATCTATATTTTGATAAAGCCCAGAATTACCGCTGTATAGAACCCCCAGACGCTGAATCCAAATATCATATTTAACAACATCTTCACCCAGATTTCGCGCCAAATGATTTGCAGTAATTTTTCCGATATGTGGCAGGGTCTGCAAATAATTCAATCTTTCTACTGGTACATTAATTGCATAATACCTATCACGCAAAGACTGCCGATTTTCCCAAATTTCACAAATGGCCTTAATTTTATTTTTATTATTAAAAACCTGAATCAAGGTATTAAAATCTGCACCAACAGACAACAAAACATCCATAATTTTTTTATGAATTTTTTTTGCTGTTTTTTGCGAGAAACCACCCGCCAAAATCACATAAGCACAATGCGATGCAAATTCATCAGCGGTATAGATTTTTCGCGCACGCAGGTTCTGCAAAATTTCATCAAAACTTTGGGCATCACTGTCCAACCCCTGCGCACGCAAAGTCGCATCTAAGTCAAAGAACCAATCACGCGAGAACCACATCAATCACGCCCCTGCCCCTGCGCCACTAACATTTTTTCCATATCTTGCTGATGGATTTTTTCTTTTAATTTATCAGCGCCCGCATTAAATTGACCTGTTTCTAATTTTTTTATTTCCTCATCAATTTGTTGTATTCGTGCTTTTTTGTGCCACACTTGCGATTCTGCGACACTACCTAAATCCCTTAATTCATTTTGCAACCGTTCTTTTTCTGCCAACAAATCTTGTTTCTTCGACATTATTCACCCTTTTTATTTAATGGCGCAGGGGATTCCTGCGCCAATCAATTAAACATCCAAGTTTGCTTCCAACGCATTTTCAACAATAAAGTCGCGACGCGGTTCAACAATATCCCCCATCAGCATAGAAACAACCTCATCTGCTTTGGCCGCATCATCAACTTTGACCTGAAACAGCGAGCGATGATTAGGATCCATTGTTGTTTCCCACAATTGTTCTGCGTTCATTTCACCCAACCCCTTATAGCGTTGAATCTTTAAGCCCGTTTTCGCATACTCAAACGCAGTTTCTAACAATTTTAGCGCACCCCAGATTTTTTGATTTTTCGCCTTCACGCGCAAGATTGTTGGCTTACTAAACATTTCTATTAATTCTTCGCGTCCATCCAGCCTATGCCATGCACGAATTTCTGGTCCATTAATCTTTTCACGTGGCAGCACATATGTTTCCTTTACACTGCGCAAAGTGCGCGTAATTGTAATCCCTGCATCATCTGCAGACACTTTCCATCCGCGTTCAAACTCCAATTCTTGCGCATCCAGCATAGCCTGCACATTTGCGAACACTGCGTCATTTTCATTTTCGAACGCACCATTCAGCGCCAACGCCTCAACAAAGCGCAACGGCACAATATGATTCAATGGTTGCAAGGCATTACGCATATCCAAGACTAAGCCCAACAAACGTTTCAAATCAGCCCCAGAAACTTGAACACCATTTGCAGTTTCAATCATACCATCTGTTGCCAACTGTTCCATCAAATAGTCATCCATTTCGCGTTCATTCTGCAAATAAATTTGCTGTTTACCGCGCGAAACACCGTACAATGGTGGTTTTGCCACATAGATATATCCACGCTCAATTGCCTGTGGCATATGTCGATAAAAGAAAGTCATCAACAAGGTTTGAATATGTTGACCATCAACGTCCGCATCGGTCATGATAATAACTTTATGATAGCGCATTTTTTCAATATCAAAATCATCTTTACCAATACCCGCTCCCATTGTGGTAATCAAAGCCCCAATCGTATCAGACCCCAGCATTTTATCAAAGCGCACGCGTTCAACATTTAAAATTTTACCACGTAACGGCAAAATAGCCTGAGTTTTACGATCGCGTCCTTGCTTTGCAGTACCACCAGCCGAATCCCCCTCAACAATAAACAATTCGCACTTTGCGGGATCGCGTTCTGAACAGCCCGCCAATTTACCAGGCAACCCACCCAATTCTGGTCCTGTTTTTTTGCGTGATAATTCACGCGCCTTGCGTGCAGCCTCACGCGCAGTTGCGGCTTCTATAATTTTATCAACAATTGTTTTTGCAACTGCTGGATTTTCGTCCAAGAATTCATACAGCATTTCAGACACTGTACTTTCCACAATCGGACGCACTTCACTTGAAACCAGTTTATCTTTTGTCTGCGAACCAAATTTAGGGTCTGGGATTTTCACACTAACAATACTTGTCAAACCTTCGCGGAAATCTTCACCCGACAGATTGATATCTTTTTTTGTACCCTTTTCTGCAATATATTTATTAATTGCACGTGTTAATCCCGCACGAAATCCCGCCAAATGCGTTCCACCATCACGATTTGGAATATTATTTGTAAAGCACAAAGATGTTTCTGTATATGCTGTTGTCCATTGTAAAACAATTTCGATATAAGAATCATCTTGCTGTTTAATCATTTGAATTGGTTCTTTGTTCAGCAATTCTTTTGATTTATCAAGATAACTTGCAAACCCTTTTAACCCATCAACACTATGGAATTCACGTTCTTTCTTTTCTGCGCCACGTAAATCTTCCAGAATAATTTTAACATTTGCATTCAGGTAAGACTGTTCACGCAGCCAGGTTTCCAATGTATCAAAACTAAATTCGATTCCGGTAAATGTTTCATCAGACGGCAAGAAACTAACCTCTGTACCATGTTCAATACCAGATTTATTTTCTGTAATTTGAACATCTGTTGTTGGCACACCATCTGCAAAAGACATAAACGCCTGCTTATCACCGCGCCAAACCTTTACTTCTAACCAGCGGGACAGCGCATTAACCACCGATACACCCACACCATGCAAACCACCAGAAACCTTATACGCGCCACCGCCTTCGTTATCAAATTTACCACCTGCGTGCAATTCGCACATAATCAGTTCCAACGCACTGCGTCCTGTATCATGGTTAATATCAAATGGCATACCACGTCCATTATCACGAATTGTTACACTACCATCTGCATTCAGCGAAACATAGACAGTATCCGCATAACCCGCCATTGCTTCGTCAATAGAATTATTAACAACCTCGTAAATCATATGATGCAGACCATTACCCCCTTCGCCCACATCACCGATATACATCCCCGGTCTTTTTTTAACAGCCTCTAACCCTTTTAAAACCTTAATCGAGTCCCCACTATATTCATTATTAATAGCCATATAAAATTCCTTTCTTTTTTCTATGTAACCTTAGCAATTTATGGTATAATTATCAAGAAAAAAGGGGTATTTTTTATGAAATTTAAGTTATTATATTTTGGCGACATTTTAATCAATCCTAAAAAGCGCGCTCAACATATTGCGGATATCCGTATGCAATTTCACCCACAATTAAAGAAACTTGTTGAACACAGTCCTTGGACTAATTTGACACAATATATGGTCCCCAACCCGACTAAAAGCCCCATTACCACGCGTCATGTTGGTGGCATTGATTGGAACCCAATAATTACACCGAACTTAAAATTAATTGCCGAACTAGACATACAAATGTTACACCCTGAAATCGTTGGCGTTCCACGCAGCGACATTGACAATCGCGTCAAAACAATCCTTGATGGTTTGCGTTGTCCACAAAACGAACACGAAATTGGTGCCAACACCCCACGTGATATTGGGCCAATTTATACACTATTGGACGACGACCATTTAATAACAAAACTTTCCGTCAACACCAGCCACTTACTTGACACATCATTATTTTCAGACGAAATAATTCGTACTCCTGATTCTATATTTATGCTGATTGATGTTAATGTTCGTGTTGCCGAAGGCACCCTTGAAAATCTGCCATTTATGGTATAAAAAAAGAATCCCGATTAATTCGGGATTTTTTAATAATTTTTATTTCAATTACTTCCATCCTTGGCGCATCTTTTATTCTTGTGTATTCAAGAAAAATTAATTTATTTATTATTTTTTCTTTTCGGCTTTTTTATTTTTTTCTGACTTTTTCTTATCTGTCTTTAATTCTTTCTTAAAGACATTTAATCCATCGGCCAAATTTTTCATCATTGTTGGAATTTTATTATGCCCAAACAAGATAGCCACCAAGACTACAATTATTAAAATCTCTGCCCAACCAAATCGTCCAAACATAATAAGAACTCCTTTATTAATTATTTTGCGACATAACAATCCAGCCCATCGGACTTTGCATTTCTACAAAAACCATTTGCATCATTTGCATTATTAAATCCGACACGCAATCTGTATGTTGTTGTACCATTTTTCAATTGCGCCGCCAAGATAACAAACTGTTTACCTGCGAACAGACTTTTATGTTCATTTGCAATTTTGCGTTGTGCAGTCTCTGCCAGTGCGCGTGTACTATACGAACCAAACTGCACATACCACGAAGACACAGATGTTCTGGCTGCAACATTTTTATTTTCTGCTTTCTTTTGTTGCGGTTTTACCGTTGCCCTTTGCGCTGTTTTTGGTTTACTTTCCACCGGTCTTGCTTTAACCTCTGCTTTTGGTTTTGCCGCAGGATTAAACTTAACATCTTTTCTTTCTTCAACCACACGCACAGGCATAACCGTTGTTTCTTCCTGTTGTTGCACTTGTACTTGTGGTTTTGGTTCTATCTTTTTAACTTCCTGCACTGGTTGTGGTTTTGGCTGTGGTGTTGGTGCAACCTGCACAGGCTTTACAGGTGGCATAACATTCATATCTTTTGCAACCTCAGTTGCGACATCTTCATCACCACCGACAACGAATTCAACAGGTGCATCTAAATCCACCTCTATCGTCGAAGAAGAATCATCACCAATTGCCTGAACAATGATATAAGTCGCCAATACGATTACCGCGATTCCAACCGACAGCAACAACCAAGGTTTCTTTGGTCTGGGTGTTGCAAACGCAGGCACATCTGGCAACGAATCCACAGAATCATTATCATCCAAGTCCAACAAATCTAAATTATTATCATCGTTCATGACAAATCCCCTCTCTGATATAGATTAACTTTATGATTTATTATATCACAAAAAAATCAATCCACCAAACAGATATATAAATTATTTTGGCATTTTCCCAAAATTAGGTGGCACAATCAGCTTTTGATTTTCCTGCACTATTGGTTCTAGTTCACATTTTTTTGCACACCCCGACATAGCGACCGGCACAACCAATACAGCACACAACAATAATATTTTTTTCATTTATCCTTTCCTTTTTTATTAAATCAAAGGCGCGCAACCAAATCACGCGCCTTATTATTTTTTACAATGGCATCTTCACTGCATTTTTCATCATTTCGACAAATTCATCCAGTGGCAAAGATTCCTGTTTTTCCTGTCCCAACTTTCGCAAAGTAACAGTTTTATTCTGACACTCTTTTTCACCAACGATTGCGATAATTGGTGTTTTTGCCAAAGACAATTCGCGGATTTTGTAATTAACTTTTTCATCACGCAAATCTGCACGTGTATTAACCCCTGCATCACGCAAAGTCGCAACCACTTCATTTGCATAATCTGCAAACTTTTCAGATATTGGTGCAACAACAACTGGCTCTGGGCTTAACCACAGTGGCAAATGTCCCCCTGTTGATTCCAGTAACATTCCCATAAATCTTTCGATACTGCCCAACACCGCGCGATGCAACATAATTGGACGATGTTTTTCACCATCTTCACCAACATAGGTCAAATCGAATCTTTCCGGCAGATTCATATCCAACTGCACAGTACCACACTGCCACACGCGCCCCATAGAATCACGCAAATAATTATCAATTTTTGGACCATAGAATGCTGCATCACCTTCTGCGATTTCATATTCGATACCATTTGCATCCAACGCATGTTTCAATGCGCCCTCTGCTTTGTCCCAAATTTCATCGGATCCAATACGGAATTCAGACTCTTTTCTGGTTGCTAATTTCATTGTAATTTTATCAAAACCGAACTTAGCATAAATATCTTTGATAAATTTCAAGATTTTAACAACTTCTGCCTCTAACTGTTCTTCTGTACAAAAGATATGCGCATCATCTTGCGTAAATTCGCGCACACGCAACAATCCAGACAAACCACCTGCGGCTTCATAGCGATGAACTTTACCAAATTCCGCCATATACAATGGCAAATCCTTATATGAACGCAACCCATGTCCAAAAACTAACATCCCACCTGGACACGACATAGGCTTGATACAGAATACTTTACCATCTTGTGTTTTACCGGAATAATTATGCTCACCATATTTTGCCCAGTGGCCGCTGCGTTCCCACAAACACCTATCCATAACAGCAGGTGTTGAAATTTCCTGATATCCCGCCATTTCCTGACGCGCACGCACATATTCAATCAATCCACGATAAATCTTGTATCCTTTATCGTGCCAGAACACCGCCCCTGGTGCATATTCCGGTTCAAAATGGAACAAATCCATATCTTTCCCCAGTTTACGGTTATCGCGTGCCGCGGCCTCTTCCTGCATTTTCAAGAAATTATCTAAATCTTCTTTTGTTTCAAATGCATCAACATAAATGCGTTGCAGCATTTTATTCTTGGAATCCCCTTTCCAATACGCCCCCGCAACACTGCGAATTTTGAAAGAATCGCGTGGTAAATCCTTGCTTGATTCAACATGTGGCCCGCGACACAAATCAACAAAATCGCGGAAAGTATAGATAGACAACTGTTCACCCGCCGCATCATAATCATTCAACCATTCCATTTTATATGGTTGCGCTGCAAAGATTTCTTTTGCTTCATCCAGACTAACATTTCTTTGCTCAAATCGACCATTTGACTTAATCAAGTCGCGCATTTCCTTTTCAATTTTTGCAAAATCCTCTTCGGAAAAACGATAATCTGTATCAAAGTCATAATAAAAACCATTTTCAATTGCTGGTCCCCCTGCAAATTTAACCTGTGGGTGCAACTTTTTAACTGCCGCCGCCATAACATGAGCCAACGAATGACGTATCGTTTCAATCGGATAAGACATAATAACAATCCTTTTTATATTTGTTTTTTTTATTTTGATTAATTTGCTTGATTATAAATATTTACGCGATTTATCGCAACACAGAAATTACACCCCCAAAGGGGTTGTAGTAGTTGTAGTAAAGAATAATTTATTATTATACATAACAATTACAGAATACACCCCAACAATTAAAAAATCAAGTAAATCATAACACACCCTATAATTTGCATTATTAGCACATAAATATTAAAAAAAATCCCCAAAATATTGGGGACTTTTTTTATTTATCTTTTTTCCAATTTCTAATATTCCATGTATCACCACCACTTCCTGCAAAATCACCATCTAATGGTATCCCCATTGCGTTGCGTATGCAAGATTCGCGAATCATCATAGAATCTTCTTTAACACCGGTTCCCCAATGTACAGTAAAGTTTCCTTCAAAACTGCCCACATATGCACCATTCAATATTTCATTCAACGTTACAACATTACGGCAAGAATTTGATGTATAATCCTGAGTATTTTCACACTGCTTATTATCTTCCTTATCGATAACTGCTGTGAATTGTGCCCCAGATGGTGTACAAATCATTTCTTCATAACAATGCGGAACATTTGCCACCTGTGCACAATAAGTCTTTATACGCGATGTTGGCCAATTTTCTTCACTATCTGCTGTTTCTTCATAACATTCATATATTTCACTCAGGCACTCATTAAAGTTAACCATAGCCGCCTGTGCACGCGTCAAGACACTTTCTGCCTCTGCTGTTGCGAATTGCAGACGCTGTTGTTGCAACGCTTGTTGTGCCGCTACTTTTTGATAACCTATATTTTGTGCTGTTGTACGCAATTGCTCGCCATAGGCATCACAGTCTGCATTTGCATCCAATGCATATTTCTGCATAATACTGCGACGCGCATCCGCCACAGGCTTACGCAAATCGGCATACGGATCACCATTTGCAGTCGTATAACCAAAACAAGTTGCAGAATTAGAACTTGTATAACCACTGGACGCATTAACAAAGTTCAATTCATACGAACCAGTATTATTAACAGTTATATGACTATTATAGTTATATGGACACTGTCCCGCACCATTTCCGCACTTCACACCAGATGGTGGTGTTCCACACGCTTCATAAATACCGTTAAAGCAAGAATCCAAAACACGTGCACAAACATTATTATGTGCATATTCAAACAATTCATATCCCCATGTTTCCGCCAAAGAATCCTTTAATTCAGAAACATTGCTTATAGTTCCGCTAATTCCTGCCAATCCACCAACAACATCAGACACACCAGTAAACGCATCAAACAAATTATCTTCATCATCTGCTAAAATAGTAATAGTCTGTTCTTTTGCATCTGCCCACGATTGCAACTGTGCCAAAATATCAGACCCTGTACCATCCAAATCATCTATATTAAATCCAAAATCATTTCCTTTTGCACCGGTACTACAATACGAAGGCGCTGATTTTTCACTACACTTATCATCAAACAAGGCATGTTCTTCACACCAATCACCAAAGTATTCTTTTGTTGCTGTTCCGTTTTTACTTGCCTCTTTCCAAGAAACACAGTTCATAACCTTTTCTGCATCTGTCAATTTAAACGCATCAGACACATCCTTACCACCACTTGCGACCAACAACGCCAACTCACCCGAAACCTTGATAAGTTCTTCATTTGCTGTTTCCAATGCTGCTTCTGCCTCTGCAAATGCTTTCACGCGTCCTGCACAGGCACATCTGCGTTGTGCTGCGTTACGGGCGGTACAAATCTCGTCCATACAGGTATAATAAGATTCCATACAATTATTAAACGCATCTGCTGATATCAAACCAGTGGTTGAATCAATAATATTCGAATAATTACCAGTATATAATTTACCAGACAAATAAGAATATGATTTTGATGTATTTGCCTTTGACCCACGAATTGCACTACCCTGCAATGAAATACGCGCTGTATCTGCGACCTCTGATGTTGCAGTACGCGCGCGCACAGTTCTGCGTGCATTTGCATTTGCGCGATTTGTTACATCCTGTCTGCGCGATATAACATTACGTGTTTGTGTATTTACGCGTGGTTGTGCAACATTTGCGCGATTTATAACTGTACGTGATGTAACTGCACGATTTGCATTCACAGCACCCGCATTCACGCGTCCATTTTCAGCAGCACGTACAACATTTGCAGACTGATTATTTGGCGCAACAGTTGTGCGCGCCACAGTTCTGCGTGTTGCATTTGCCTTGGCACGCGGATTCACACGCGCATTTGTGCGTGCATTTTGCGGATTAGCATACATTTCCGACATAACTGGTGCAACAGGGTCTGCCAAGACCGAGCGAACCGACAAAACAGTCGAACACACAAAGAAAGCACCCGCCAGCAAGAACACTGTCCCCAGCGCATTTTTCAATGAATATATTAATTTTTTATTCATCATACAGACTCTCCTAGATTTTCTGGCAACCGCAGAAACCCAACCTTTCTACTAGTTTACGCCACGCACAATGCGTGTTTATTTATTTTGATTATAACAATTTTTCAACACCCTGTAAATAGTTTAATTTGCACAAAATCACTATAAACAATTGGGATTTTCATCATATAGATACACCATTATTATTTTATTAACATAACAACAATGAAGAAAACAATACTACTATTAACCATATTATCAGCATCGCCAATTTATGCGAATCCATTATTTTATTCTGACACTCAAAACAGTCTTGGTATTTACATTTCTCAAAGCAGTGGTTTTGGCAATCTTGGTCATTTAATATCACCATTTGAATGGAACATAACACCAATGACCAACATAATGCTACAATACAGTCAACCCATAAAAATCCTAAGACTTCCCGCACGAATAAACCTGCATTTATTACAAAACATCGCATACCGCAGCACAAACGGTGCATCATTTGGCGCAGTTGGCATATCTTGGGACATAGTATTATTAAATTGGTGTGATTGGTATTTTGGTATTGGTATTGGTCCTTATATGCGCGACAGTGGCGACCAATATGTTCAAAGTCGTCTTGTTTTCGGCGAAAAAGTTTTTATTGGCACCAAAATTGCAAAGCACCTTAACGCTGAATTTTTTACACTACACTTCTCGAACGGGGATTTCACCGATACAAATCGTGGCATAAACTATATTGGATTTGGTTTGAATTATAGTTTTTAGAAAATAAAAAATCCGTCTTATCGACGGATAAATATTTACTCGGACATAGTTATTGCACCACCACCATTTGCAGTCCTGACTGCGCGCGGATTTGGACAATCATACACATTTGCAACCAAGACAAACGCGCGTTCTGGCCCAAAAATCACCCATTCATTTGGTTTTGTACGCATACTTGTAATCCAATACGCATTTCCAACACGCGCCTGATCTACGATACGATTTTCCATATATCTGCGCGCATCATCTGCATCATACACAGACACTTCTGATTCTAACTTATACAAGAAAGTACACCCAATTGGTTCTGCATCTAACTTTACCAGATACTGACTGCCATTTTCATTTTTTACCATCCCCCCACACGCAGCCAATCCCAACACAGCAAACAAAGCAAATATTTTTTTCATACCTTTCCTTCCTTTTTTATCTATTCGCCATCAATTATAGCATAATTTTCTGGATTGCTAAATAATTTTCTTAGCACCAAATTATTCATTGCATGACTACCTTTATAAGATTCCAAATCCGCGCAAATCACACCACCTGCGGTAAACATATCACCAACAACATCAATAATTTTATGTCTAACAAATTCATCGGGCCATATCAGTTTATTAATTGTACCATCCCCAGCATCATTCAATGCAATCACATTATTTTCATTTGCCCCGCGTCCCATACCGCGTTTTTTTAGATATTCCCATTCTGAATACTTACCAAATGTTCTGGCACGCGCCACATCTTTTACAAACACATTCACAGAATTTTCTGTACCATCATACGAATAAGAAAAACTTTGTTTTCCAATAATTTTTTCAGGATAAACCAATGTTGCCTTTATATTTAACCCACCATCAGAACATGGACTTAATTTAACAAAACCATCTGGTTTTCTGCCTGCAATTTTATTAAAGAACCATATTTTCAATCTTTCTTTTATTGACAATTGTTTAAACACATCAGTTGCCCGCACCATAACATCGCGTTTAACAATTATGCGTTTTAATTTTCCATCAGTCCTGCCAACCTTTTGAAATTCTTTTATAAATTCTGCTGCACTGCCGTCCAAGATTGGTGTTTCTGCCCCATCAATTTCGATAATTGCGCTATCAACCCCCACAATAAACAAAGCCGCCATTAAATGTTCAATTGTTTGAACATACGCGCCATCCAACGAACCAATCGTGGTATTACGCATTTTTGTTTCACCAACATTATCAAAACTTGCCGGTATTAAACCAGTCCCCAGCATATCAACCCGTTTAAAAAAGATACCTTTTTCATCTGACGGCTTAATAACGATATTAACCTTTTGCCCAGAATGAATCCCCAGACCAGAAATTTCTATTTTCTTATTAATTGTTGGCATTTTATTTTCTCCTTTAACCAATCAAAGAACAAACCATCAATAACAGTTTCTAACTTTGCATATTTAATTTTACCCTGAACAGATTTTGGCAATCGCACCCAATCTTTCTCTGTTGTAATAAGCCTTGCATTTTTTTTATCCGCTAAATCTATCAACTTATCAATATCCTGTTTATTATATTGATAATGGTCTGGGAAAGCCTTTGTTGCAACCACATTCCCCAGCGCAGAAAAGAATTTCTTTGGATATCCAATTCCCGCAAACGCCACCAACTTATCATCTTCATCATACGGGGACACAGTCTGATTTTTTGCATAAAATACAGGTATTCCTGCTGGCAATTTAAACTTTTTATTTGGCTTATTACTTTTTATAACAATAATTGCATCTGCATTTTTTATTTGATTTTTTGGCACACGCAGTGGCCCTGCTGGCAACAACAAACCATTACCAAAACCAATCCTCTCATCAAAGACCAGAATTGAAATATCTTTTTTTATTGTCGGGTTTTGCAATCCATCATCCATAACAATTGGTACATCTGTATTTTGCTCATTCAACATCAAGACATTAACTTTTCTATTGCCTGTATGTACAACCAATCCATTATTAGACAACATAGTGGCCTCGTCCCCGACACCGGATGTTTCCTCAGACTTTTTATAGCCACGCATAACAATTGGTGCATCCAAATAATTTGCAATTTCTTTTACTATTGGTGTTTTACCGACCCCACCTGCCAGAATATTTCCAACACAGATGATTAACCTGCGTGATTTTACCTGTCTAAATTTTCTGAACCAAAAAACAATCCTGCCAAAGAAATAATAAACAACAGAAAACGGTATCAACAACCAAGCAATCGGATTTTGTTTTAAAAACCAAAATGGAGTTTTCATTATTTTCCTTTTTTTTGTTTTTTCTGTAATTTTTTAAGTTGTGCTTCTTCGCGTTTTTTCTGTTTAAATTCGGTTGCATTTAAATCTTGCTCAACAGGTTTTATACCGAACCGAGCATCTAAATCATGCACTTGTTTTACCATAAAATCTTCTAAATCCTTGCGAATTTTTTCAAATTCTTCATCTGTTGCCTTGCGTGGCACAAACACAGGATTTCCAATATCGCAAATAATCTTTGAAAATGGCAACGCCACCAAATACCTATCCCATCTATTTTGTACCCACGCGCGTGATGCAGTATAACACACTGGAATAATTGGCGCACCCGACATTTTTGCAAAATATAATGCACCATCTTGCACCCGCAAGGACGGTCCCCCTGGACCATCTGGCGACATACAGATACCATAATCACCGCGCGCCAAGACACGCAATCCTTCGCGTAATACAGAAACCCCACCTTTGGACGATGAACCATAAATCGCCCGCAATCCGAACAAGCGCTGTAATTTTGCCATCATTCGCCCGTCTTTATGATTACTTGCCACCGCATAAGCATTCATTCGCCCCAGACAAATAATTGGACTTAACATCATACTGCGTCCATGCCAAAAGACAAATATCGCCGGCTTTTTTCTGTATTTATAGAACACATCGATATTAGTAATTTTTTTAATAGAAGTAAAATACACAATCCAAATAGGTATTGTGAATAAAATCGCGACAACCCATTGAAAAAACCCCAACCCCAAGACAGGTTCCCAAAACCCCTTCCACAGTTTTCTAAATGTTTTATTTTGAAACACGACTTGCCTTTATATATTAATTGAAATAAATCTTAGCAATAAAATAAAAGAAATTCAACCAAATGAATCCCTGTTATTTTTTAATTGACTATTAAAAAAAATAATATATAATTAACACACCTTTATAGCGGGGTAGAGCAGTCCGGTAGCTCGTCAGGCTCATAACCTGAAGGTCAGTGGTTCAAATCCATTCCCCGCAACCAGAATTTCAAAACTTGCCCCGGTGGGCAAGTTTTTATTTGTTTCCCAATATTTGCGAAGAGTTCGAAAGTTATTCTTTTGAAAAAAGTTATTTTTATATTGGTTTCGAACTTTTTATGATATATAATACCACCATAAACAAAAGGGTATACGATGAAAAAAACTATTATTGCTGTGGGTGGCGGCTCGTATGGTCAACTTAAAACTTATCCAGATGGTCGGCAAGTTCAAAAAAATAAGGACTCAATAGAAATAGATAAGAGAATGATAAAACTTACTGGCAAAGAGCATCCAAAAATTGTGTTTATCGGTGCTGCACATGGCGATGATGAATCTCGTTTTTTGGTGATTAAAAAGTATTTTAGTGATGATTTTGGTTGTGAAGTTGAAAATTTAAATTTGATTGATGATTCGAAAAGACCAAATAAAGATGACCTTCAAAAGATTATTTTAGGGACTGATATTATATATATCGGTGGCGGTAATGTCACATACCTTATGAAGGTATTGAGCAAGACCGGAGTTGATAAGCTATTACGTCAGGCATACGACAAAGGTATCATCATGGCTGGCAATAGTGCCGGTGGTTGTGTCTGGTTTGATTACTATGGCAACGATGAAGATGATGACTTTGATGGCACATTTGAAACATTTAGCCCAAAAAAAGCACTTGGATTTGTACATGGGTACTTTGAACCACATTGGGATACAAAAACAGAAGAAGGTATTGCAAAAGATTCTGTATCTAAAAATGCTGTTCAACGCATGTTGATAAAGAATAACATCTCTGGTTATGGTGTTGATGAAGGTGCCGCACTTATGATTCAAACAGATGGCGACAAACAAACGATTACAGAAATTATATCGAAAAATGGTGCCAAAATATATAAACTAACGGAACAAAGACAAGAATATATAAATCTAGGAAAGAATAGATAAACCTAATTTGTCTTTAATAATTTGTATTTCATGTACAAACTCTAATAATTCGGCTCGAGAACTGCACAACCAGTTAAATAAAAAATGCACCCAATATGGTGCATTTTTTGTTTAATTTTTTGTGGTCGATTGGTTTGACGATGCAACACAGTTGCCAGTTCAAAATTTGTATATAAGAACAAGCTACGCGCAGTTCGAATTACTACAAATTTGCGCACAGACACCATGTATCTAGCAAAATCCATTCCCCGGCATTTCCAGCGATTTTTTCTTGCATGTTTGTTTGTAGTTGATATAGTGCAGAGTGAATATAGATATATTTAGTAGACAAAAAAGGAGTTAAATATGCCGTATATAATAACTGGTGATGGTGAAAAACGTTTGTCAACTTTGATGCAACCTTATTCTATTCAGGGATGTAATTGTCCAGAGGGTATGACCGTTGAAAATTGCACATTAAGAGAGAAATTAGCAAAATTGCAAGCGGAATATGATATTGGTTATAGTGTTTTGCCAAATGGTGTATTAAGTTTTCCAACTTTTCATTATAATGAACTCAAAGATAAATATATCAACATTATGCAAATACAACGCGACATTTGTGACGCATGTTTTGCTAAAGCCAGACAGAAAGCTTAAAAATCAACTCATCAATCTCCCGCCCAGTTTTCTGGGCTTTTTTAATGCTTTTTTACACCATAAAAACCGCCCCACTTTCACCCTTTTGCCAACCAAGATTCCACCAACAGTATAACAATTCCTACACCAATATAATAATTGACAATAATTTTATTTGTGTTATAATTAACAAAAAAGGAATATCTATGCAAATAACCAAAGAACAAGAAATGCAAAAAATATGCGAAACCCTCAACACAATGGGGTCTGTCAAAATTTATAGCAACGACGGGAACATTGAAAACTTGCGCTTTAAGGTAAAAAAACCTTTTGCCACACAAATTGGCACAGATTTTGCTGCTGATTCATTACGTAAACTTGGTTTTAGCAACGTTCAAAACAATCCAGAAAAAAGTTTTTACAATTCTGTTTCTGCAACTATCATTTGTGAATACGATTTGGCAACAAAGCAAATAAAAAAAGCCAACCCCAATGACCTTGTTGCACTGCTTTACATATTTAATTATGCAAAAAATTGGTGCACAATATTTTTACCAACACCGATGGGGCGCGAACAGATATCATTTTATAAGCATAAATCAGACATAAAAAATTATCTGCGCCAACATCATCAAAAATAACCCACCGCCAAAATTAGGCGGTATTTTTTCACAACTTATTTTTTTATTCAAAACACAATAAATATAGTTATAATTATAAAAACCATACCAAAAGGTACCGCTATGAATTCAGATTTTGAAAACAAATGGGAACCAACCACTGAATACACTCACATGGTTGAACGCGAAGAACAATTTTCAAATTACAAACTTGAACGGGCAACCAATAAAGAACTTGAAATGTTAAACAGCCCATCCCCCATATTTGATGCTCTTTTCAAATTTATTCAAATATTCAAAAAAAACAATAAACAGAAATTCCATTAAAAATAATAACAACTATAAAAAGATAAAAAATGTCAATAAAACCTACACCAAAAAAAATATCAAACTTTGTTGAAAAATATATAAAGCTGTTTCAATCAGACCCAACTATCAGTTCAGAATATATCTATAAAGTCCCCGCATCAGAACTGAATAATCTGGGTGATTTTTTACGCGATGACGACTGTCGTGTTTATCTGTGTTTCTATCCATTATCCGACCAAGAATACGACAAAAAAAATGACGAATTTATGTTTGCTGAATACCACTATCCCAAACGAATGACATTAAAAGACGGCAAACTAAAACTTGAATTAAATGTTGTAATACCTGCTAAAAATAGATATGTTGACAAAGCAAAAATTGTTGAAATTATTGCCCACGAACTTGACCACGCATACGAAACATGGCATAAATTACAACCAACTACCAATACCAATACAGACAATAAATTATCCTATTTTGCCAAATTATTTGAAACCGCAAAGAAAAGAAAAACAATAAAAAAACAATTAAAAGATTACGATAATATACTACCACAACAAGACGGGACTTTTCACGATGATTTTCGTTGGGTTGCATATTTTTGTGTTGACCTTGAAATCAGTGCTAATCTTGCTGGCATCAATGCATTTTTACAAGAAAACAATAACGATAAAACAAAACTAGAACTAAGTCGTGGTTATCAAACATTTCAAATTATAAAAGAAAAATTTGAAAAGATAAAAACAAATGCAACAAATTCCGACTGGGCTTGGGCACAAAGAAACGTTTCATATATTGGTACAAACAAACAAGAAAATATATCTGATTTCAAGAAACGATTTATAGAATATTATGAACATAAATTTAATGAATTTGAAAACAACTTAAAAAAAATCACTACAAAAACAAACGATAAACATAATACGCTTAAATCAGCTAGTGATAAACTAACACAAAAAATTATTCTAAAAACAAAACAATCGAACAAGAAAGATTCTTTATGAAAAAACAAATAATTTTATCACTAATACTTTCGACAACAAACGCATTTGCGTATACATCTGGTTTCAAGCCATACATTGGTATTAACGCAGGATTAAATTTATCTGATTACGCAATGAAGATTGATTTAGACGAAACGTATTATTCTGCGAACATCAACGCAGGCGCACGCATTGGTAATAATTTTGGATTTGAATTTTTCTTTACCCATTCATCAACAAACAATCTTGATTTCACCAACAGTTTCAGCGCATCTAATCACGAAATTTATTATATGGCATTTGGATTTGATATATATGCATATTATAACCTCAGTCGAAATGCAGATTTTTTTACAACATTCGGTGTTGCAAACTACAAGATGTACGACAAACACGAATATATAACTGCCACCACAGAAACGAACACAAAATCATCAGACAATAATATCAGCACACGCATTGGGATTGGTGTTATGTACACATTTCCTGGTGATAATATAACAGGTTTATTTCAATATCATTATACACCAATAAACAACGAACTTGTGAACACTATGTCAGAATTTTCGATTGGCCTCAGATATTCATTTTAATTAACGAAGCACTTTTCTAATTCCCTTCCATCTTCCTGTTGGTCAACCTGTTTATTTCTAATTTCCTGTGCGGCATTAATTTTTTGCTTAATCAGAATCAAATCAGGATGCCTTTGTAATTCTTGATTAATCATATCGATTGCGGAATTCACATCATCATTATTATTAACAAATACAGGCATCACAGAATCTGCGGCCCACATTACAGAATTTCTCAAATCATTTTGAAAATCATCTATAACTTTTAAATAAGTATTTATATGTTTATCTTCATGATTCAGCACCGCCCTATACGCACAAGTATCTGGTGTATGCCTTATATCTATCTGCACAGTAAAATCGTTATATCCAATCGTTGCATCTACACTTTTCAAGAACACACACAAACCGTCTTTAACAGGTTTCACATCAACAACAATATCAAAATTATCCACCAAAGTTGCCACCACATTACCATGCCACAAATTCATTGGTGTTCGCGGCTGCACAACAGTCTTTTTCCAATCTGGTTTATAAATTTCAACTTTTGGATTAATTTTAACACCTATACAATCAGCCGCCATTACTGGATTAACAAACAAAACTAACAATAAAAATGCGATACATCTAATCACTTATTAATCAAGCGCGCTTTGTTTTTTTAAATATTCATTTACGAAATTACTGCCATACATTTTATACAATTCTTCTGCCAACAGCACAGACGACCGCCCAGATTCGAACAGTCGCAACAAATTCCCCAGTCCCCCCAACTCTGTATTCAAAATCACAGATTCACCATTAACTGGTCTTGACAACAAAACTGCGCGTTTCAAATTAGGATATGCTTTTCCTTGTATAAACGCCATTTCCAGCGGATTTAAATTCCAATGTTCATAATCGCGTGCATCTGCGGCTGGGTTTCTAAAGAACAAAACAGTCTGTGCCTGACCGCGCACTACATCACCGATACCAAGTTTATCCAAAACATTTGCGCGTTGAAAAGCCACCATATATGCCTGACGATTTTTTCTACCCTCTTGCAACCCTGTAATAAAATTATCTCTAAACATCTTATTTTCCAACATTGGTGCAGTTTCGTCAATCATAATCAAAGACGGATTTCCCCCGGACACAGTAATATTATTAATTCTGTGCAAAATATAAGAAATCACTGCTGGCGACAAAACCTCATCTTGTAAAATGTCTGTAAAATCAAAAGTAGTCAGTCTTGAATTCAAATCCAAAGTATCAGAGGCTTCATTAAACATATCGCCATACTGCAAAGGATCAATCCATTTTTTCAAAGCCCCTCTCATATTACCTGATGCTGAAAAACAACTTTCCCACAAATTTTTTAACAATCTATCTTTATCGGCCAGATAATCAAAATTAACAGAAACCGCCCTTGCAATTTCATCAGCAGACTGTGTATCATTTTGATTTGAAATAATTGCGAACCACCTGCGCAAGAAAGCACGATTTGCGGCACTATCCGGCATTTTAAGTGGATTTAAATGTGTCAAGAAACTTTCTTCAACCTTATTAGAAGCCGTATTTTTTTCTTTACCATTCATTGTTATATATTTGCCCCCAACAGCCAGTGTAAAAATCTCGGCCCCTTTATTTCTATCAAAGAAAAAGGCTTTTAGTTTTTGATGTCTTAAACTCTGCGCTATCAAGAACGAGAACAATGTTGTCTTACCCCCACCTGTTGGCCCAATTGTAAGTGTATGTCCAACTGCGGCAGGTTTATCAGAAACATGGAATTGGAATTGATACGGTGTACCTTGTGCAGTTGGGAACACCACCAGCGGCCCCTGCCCCCAATCAGAATTTTCTATACCGCGTGGTTGCGAAGACATAGGAATACTGATTGCAGCTGTTTTTGACAATAATTTAAAACTGCGTGGGAAAACATCAAATCCTGGAATTTGTGCAAACCAAGAAACTTTTGATGCAAATGTTTCAACAACTGGGGCGATACCGAACGAAGCAGCAATTTTTCTAAATTCATCGACATATTTTTTAAGTTCTTCTTTTGTTTTCCCAAACAAGATGAACAAAGGATAATAATTAACCAAACTTTGATTACCTGAAACATTTTCATCCATTGCCCCTTCGGCCTGAAAAATCTGTTCTTCCGTAGAATCTTGTTTTTTTTCATCTACCACTGCTCTTTTCTGTCTAAAAGTCGATTGAATATCTGCGGCGCCCATTATTCTAAACCCATTCATAGAAATCATTTCTGTCTGAATAGTTGAAACAGTATCAAAGAATTCTTCATCTAAATAATCAGGCGACATTTTAAAAGACAGCATTGCTGCAAACGATTGATTTTCGCCACTAATATAACGCACCAAACCATCTTTCAAGAATTCCACATCATCAACAGTTGTTAAATTTGCGATATTATTATCGGCGCGTTTTATCACAGGTTTTGAAATTGGCGACAAAATTCTTGCAATAAATGTTGCCATATTATCAAGATTATCATTACGCAAAACTTTTGGTTTATATGCAGCCAAAATAGATTCAACATAATTACCATATTGATTAAGTTTTGCGCGTGCATCATTTCCTGCGACAGACAAAACGATATAATAATTATTCAAGAAAATTTTTAACCCTTGTCCTTTCCATTTATCGTAAATTCTCTGTAAAGTCTGCTGATTAAATTCATACTTTGCATTATCATCTGCGGCATCACGAATCATATAAAATCGCAATACAACATTTGGGTCGCGAATTTGGTTAAACAATTGCGCGCGCAAATCCAAGAATTTTTCTTTTGTTTTATCATCCTGCAACGAAGTCTGTAGACCTGCGACTCTATAAACTCTAACCAAACTGCCATCTGTCATAGACAAAGAATTATCATTATAAACGGTATCGAACGGCAAATAGTTTGCATATTTTGCATAACCGAACTTTGGGAATATTTTTCTTGTCAAGACTGGCAGATACATCATCATCAAAATAAAGACCAAGACCACCACCATAACCATAACAGTCATAGTAATTGTAACACCCCCACCGGCGAAATAATTAAAAAAGTTTTCTATATTATTCATCACGCAGCCAACCTATTAGGAATTCTTTTTTTAAACAATTGAATTTTAGCGGACACAATCTGCCCTAATTGCGGGTCTTTTTTTGCGAACAACATCATAAACATATGTACCCCAATAACCGACAGCAGAAAGAACAAAGGACTAATTGGGTTTGTACCCTTTGAAACAATCAAAGAACCTATGAACAAAATCATATAAATAATGAACTGCACAGCAAAATTAATCACTGCCAGTGAATAAGGCACATAAAAAAGAAGTGCAGGATTTGCTAATGCTTTTAAAACTTGCTGTTTCATACTCTCTCGTCCTTTTTAACAATTATAACAATTTCAACAATTTTCAACAAGTACAAAAAGACAAATGACTAAAATTGTTAAAACTGTTGAAAACTTGATTTTTTTAAACAGTTGATTATTTTGCTAAAAAAATTAACAAAAATCCCAGACATCAAGAAAACCAAGGAAAAAAATGTTAAAAAACTATTTAAAAAAAACTAAAAACTATTTTCAACAGAATTAACAGGCCCTACTAAAACAACAATAAATAATATTATTATTTGATTTTTTAAAAAATATGTTTATAATCGCCTTGTAAAAAGGATAACGATATGAAATTTTTAAGTTCATTAAAGGCTTGGAAGAAACGCGGTAATGTAAAACAAATCCGTCGTGGCAAGCAGGTTATCTTGATTGATCCTGATAATCCAAAATTCAAAGCGAAACAGGGCTTCAAGAAAAAATAAAAATTCCGCCGATTGGCGGTTTTTTTATATTGCCTAGATATTATCCCCCTAACCTATTCGTTATTTGTTGTGGTATTTTCTGTTGTTGTTCGGTCGATTAATGATACTGTCCGCCTTTGATGCAATGCACCTATTTTATAACGAACAGCCCCCCGACCTATACAGTCAGGGCAGATATCAAAGCGATGCAAATACGGAAAACACCATCGGATTACGACACATACACATATTTGCACCGAATAGACTGGGCCTAGCATGACCCCGAACCAAATTCCCATCTGGTTCACTTTAATTTTATCGGTACGGATAAATTTTTTTAATACAAAAAAATTACCGGCTTTTTTTGTAAAAATGTTAAAAAAAAGCCGGTATTTTTAATTTTTATTTAATTCATCAATACACTGTTTAAGTCCATTTTTCCAGTGTGGTATTTCTATACCAAAAGTATCAATAATTTTTGTTTTATCTAATACACTGTAAAACGGACGTGGGGCGGGTGTTGGATATTGTTCAGATTTAATTGGATTAACCTTGCAATTAATACCGGACATTTCCATTATTTCGCTTGCAAAATCATACCACGAACAAACCCCCATATTTGTATAATGATAAATACCGGATTTTTCAGGTGTCATCTGTGGGATAATTTTAACAATTGCATCTGCCAGATTTCGTGCAAATGTAGGTGTACCGATTTGGTCAGATACAACATTAATACTATCGCGTTCTGTGCCAAGTCTGCGCATAGTTTTAACAAAATTATTTCCATATTCGGAATACAACCATGCAGTTCTAATAATTACATAGTTATCAGAATTTTCTGCAACTGCGATTTCTCCTTCGCGTTTTGTTTGACCATATACAGACAGTGGGTTTGTTTGCATATCAGGCGTATAAGGCAAATGACCACAACCATCAAAAACATAATCAGTCGATATATGAATAATTTTTGCACCTGTTTGTGCTAAATTTTTTGGCCCATCAACATTGATTTGTTTTGCATTCAAAGAATCGCTCTGCGCCATATCAACCGCTGTATAGGCCGCACAATTAATAATCAAATCTATGTTATTATCTTTAACAAATTTATTAACTTCATCTGCATTTGTAATATCCAGTGTTTTTACATCTGTGCAAATTGCATCTGTCAATAAATCCGCAAGGCAGCGTCCTAATTGTCCATTACAACCTGTTATCAATAACATCTTTCAGCCTTTTGTTATTTTTATCTTTATCAGAAATTATGATTTTATCGGCGGGTATTTGCCAATCTATACCGATATCTTCATCATCAAATGCGATTCCTAATTCAGAATGTGGCGCATACAAATTATCGCATTTATATGCAAAAACTGCCGTATCAGACAGCACCGAAAAGCCATGTAAAAAACCGCGCGGTATAAATAATTGTCTATTGTTCTCATCGCTTAGTTCCACTGCGACATACTTACCAAAGTTTGGTGAATCTGGTCTAAAATCCACTGCGACATCCAGAACGCGCCCTTGCAGCACCCGCACTAATTTTGCTTGTGCGTGTTCACCTGTTTGGCAATGCAGTCCCCGAATAACCCCATAACAAGACTTAGATTGATTATCTTGAATAAAATTATTAAGAATCCCGTTTTGTTTAAATTCTGCCTCGTTATAACTTTCAAAGAAATAACCGCGTGAATCAGTAAAAACACGTGGTTCAACAATAATAACGCCATCAAGTGCTGTTTTTATAAAGTTCATATTCCTTTCCTTTTCTTTACAAGACTTATGTATTAAACAAGAAATGACAAATATCGCCATTATTCATAACATAATCACGACCGACCAGACGCATTTTTCCGGCTTCTTTAACTGCGACCTCGCCCCCCAGTGCGATAAAGTCAGATGGTGT
>JAFXFG010000010.1 GCA_017520675.1 Alphaproteobacteria bacterium | reverse complement strand
CATTATAGCAAATTGTTTGGGAAAAATGTTCTTCGTGTGCTGAATTCTGATTTTCAAATGGCGATGAAACGACTTGATTCAAATGAGGTGCAAAAAGAGGCGCCACAAAAACCACAGGCGGGACAACAGATTAAAACAGTGTCTGATTTTTTAAACGCGGTGGGTAAATTGGGTGCGGTGGAAAATATTGCCCGCAGTGCAGATGGACGTGGTGGCAGTAAGTATTTTGTGCCAAATAATGAACTTGATATGGAAAAACTGCAGAATATTTTGACAGGGTTGAGTCTAGATTACGATGTACATTATAGCAAATTGTTTGGGAAAAATGTTCTTCGTGTGCTGAATTCTGATTTTCAAATGGCGATGAAACGACTTGATTCAAATGAGGTGCAAAAAGATGCATCACAAAAACCACAAGGTGTTTCTGGTGCAGAAAAGTTTCGTCAAGGAAAAGCACAGACAGATATACAGATAAAGGAAAAAGAAAGTGGATTTATGGCAACGATTAAATCTATATTCAAGCCAAGATAAGTTCTGTGGGATGTGAAAAAAACTGGGTGTTTGCCCAGTTTTTTATTGGTTATAATTGAATGTATAAAGACGGATTTTTTGATAATTGTTCAATGCTTGTATCAATAATCTGGCGATATTTTAGGAATTTTTCTTTATCTTGTTTGCCCAGATTGTTGATTGCAGGTAATTTTACAGTCATTGGATTTACATGCACACCGTCTTTGATGATTTCATAGTGCAGGTGCGGACCTGTCGAGTAGCCTGTTGAGCCAACATAGCCAATGGTTTGACCCTGACGGACTGTGGTGCCAACATTTACACCCTTGGCAAATTTAGACATATGGGCATAAAGTGTTTCAAATGAACCGTTGTGGCGAATTTTTACAAAATTGCCATGACCACGATTATAACTGCGTGCAACAACGCGACCTGCACCAGCCGCAGGAATCGGTGTGCCGGTGGATGCGCGGAAATCAACGCCTTTGTGGGCGCGGGTATAGCCCAAAACAGGATGCTTGCGATTCTTGGAAAATTTACTGGTGATTTTTGCGTTGTTTATGGGGGTGCGCTTTAAGGATTTTATTGCGCCGTTGCCGTTTTCGTCGTAATAACCACTTGTCCCATCAGATTTTTTGAAATAGTACATTTGAACATTGCCACGCAGTGCCTGAAACGATACAGCCAAAACGCGACCATTGTCTATCTTTTTGCCGTCCGAGAAATTTTCTTCGTACAGCACAGAAAACTTTTGACCTGCGCGAACATCGCGTTCAAAGTCCATTTCAAAGGCCAGTAAATCATAAACCTCGGCCAATATTGCAGCCGGAATCCCAGCGCGTTGACCGGCCAGATAAAAACTGTCCCCGTCTTGGATTTCGCCAGATTTATGTACCGCGCGTGTGTCGCGCGCAATATCAAGTTTCTTGCATGCCCATGTGCCAGAATTATCACAGGTTAATTCAACCTGATTCCAAGGAGAGGTTATTACAACAATCTTGGATACAGGGGCCGTTTCGTCAGGACGTATGAATTCTAGTTTGTCCCGCTCTGCACGCAGGGTGGATATTTTTGCATCTGATTTTAATACTTTATCAATGGCAACAACATCATTATGACTGAGCCCCTGGGGTAGTAGCAGGCCAGATAATGTGTCGCCATTTGCAACAACAACAACTGTCTTGTTGATGGTGGTTTCGGTTGATGTTTTGTTGCGTGGGCCGCTGAAAACCAAGTATATCGCGATTAGCCCCAGTAGAACCGCTAATGCCATTACCATACGGGTAAGATTAGTGATAGTGATTAATTTTTTTGCTTTTTCCATAGCGCAGATTATAATTGCTTTATGACAATAAATCAAGCATTTGAAATTTTTAGGCAGGCCGGTGGAATTCGTGCTGCGCGTATAATTACTGATAATACTAAAAAATTATCTTGGTGGCGTGTATATAAAATTGCACGCCAGTTGCGGGCGGGGATGCCAGTTGCAAAGATAATAAATCAGAAATGGTTCTTTGGACTGAAATTTTATACTAATAAGTATACTTTAGACCCACGACCCGATACAGAAACTTTGGTTGCGGCTGTAATTGCAGATTGTGAAAAGGGTGAAAATATTCGAATCCTGGATTTAGGGACAGGTACAGGGTGTATAATATCTGCACTGGCGAAAAATATTTATGGTGCGTCGGGGGTCGGGATTGATAAGTCTTGGCAGGCGGTGCGCGTGGCAAAAAGAAATGTGCGTGATTTGAATTTGGCGCAATTTGTGAAAATATTACGCGCAGATTTTGCCAGAATCCCAGAGAATATGGGGGGCTTTGATGTAATCGTTTCAAATCCACCATATATTGCATTTGATGATTCGCGTGTGAATAATGCTGCGATGTTTGACCCAAGGATGGCGCTGTTCGCGTCTGAAAATGGACTGGGGGCGTATAAAGTAATTGCAAAAAATGCAAAAAAACATTTGAAGAAAAATGGAAAAATTTATCTGGAAATAGGGCAGGGACAGACAAAATCTGTTAGGGATATTTTTGTAAATAATGGCTGGAATTTTGTGCGTGTGGAATCTGATTTGGCCGGGATTGAACGTGTGTTGGTCTTTGAAAAGGAATAGTGGGCGATGAAAAAACTGAGCGATGAAGATATAGAAAATATGATATGTGATGAATTTGTGCCTGATAGTGATGTGGTGCGACGTGGCGTGCGTGCAAATCTGCGACTGTCAACGCGAATTCCAGAACAAGCGCGTGATGTGCCAAATTATGTAAAACTAGATTTGCACCAATTAACCGAGGAACAAGCATGGTCAGAAATTATGAATCTGGCACAGTCAGGTGTACGAAATGCTACTATTATTACGGGGGCAAGTGGAATTTTGCGTGTAAAATTTATGCAATGGGCCAAGGAAAGTCTGCTTAGTCCATATATAAATTCTGTCGAAGCAATAAATAATGGCAGTTTTAGAGTAAAATTTAATAAAATTAAAATGACTTTTTAAGAAAATATTGCTATTAAGTATAGTGTTATGCAAAATATTAAGACTGTTTATGAACATATTCGTGGCAACAATATAAAGACATTTTTGTTGGTGGCTTTGTTCCCTGTTATTTTTATTGTGTTGATTTTCTTGTTTGTGTGGGCTGTTGCGCCACTTAGTCAGGCAGTTGAAACAACAATGGCGGTCGCAATTCCAACGGTCTTGGTGTGTTTCGTGTGGATGCTGATTTCGTGGGCGTTTGGCGATTCAATGATTTTAAGCGCAAATAATGCCATTCAAATTACTGCGGAAAATGCAGAATATCGTGATGTGTTGCGTAGTGTTGAAAATGTTGCGCTGGCGGCGGGGCTGCCGATGCCACGTGTTTATATAATAAATGACAATGGGTTGAACGCCTTTGCCACAGGGCGTACGCCAAATGATGCATCGGTTGCATTGACACGCGGAATTATAAAAAAATTAAATCGTCTGGAATTAGAAGGTGTGATTGCACACGAAATGGCACATATTGGTAATCGTGATATTAGACTGGATATGATGATAATTACAGGGGTTGGTGTGACAGTTTTTGTTGCTGATATTTTATGGCGCAGTGCGATGTATGGTAATTTTTCTGATGAAAATAACGATAACAAGACAAATATGGGGGCGGTTTTGATGATGGTTGCGTTGGCACTGTCTGTGTTTAATTTGATAATAACGCCGTTGTTGCGTATGGCAATATCGCGCAATCGTGAATATGCCGCAGATGCAACGGGGGCTTTTATTACCAGAAATCCACACGCCTTGGCCAGTGCATTAAGTAAAATATCAGAGAATTCGTGCCTGAATAGATGTAAAAGCAACAAATCGATGGATGCGATTTATATCGCAGAACCAGTTAAAGAACGGGCGCTGTTCGCAGATGCGTTCGCAACACATCCGCCAGTGCAAAAACGTATCGCGCGATTGGAGTCTATGAGTTTGTAATTTGTGCAAAAGGAAAGGGGTAAAAAATGGCAAATTTACATTTTCACTATGGGGTGATGAACAGTTCAAAGTCTGCTGCGTTGATAATGAATGCGTATAATATGTCAAAGAGTGGTAATGTGGTAGAGGTTATTAAGCCTTCGTTTGATAGCAGGTTTGGTGTCGAAGAAATAGTGTCGCGTATTGGATTGACTTGGCAGGCGGCTGCGTTGTCAAATCTGCAAGATTATACACCGAATTATTCAACCAAAGTTATATTAGTTGATGAAGTTCAGTTCTTTGCGCCGTCTGATATAGATAAACTGGTACAAATTGCCGATGGTCAAGATAAGATAGTTATGTGCTATGGATTGATGGTGGATAGTAATGAACAGATGTTTCCTGCTGCAAAGAGGCTGGTAGAAGTCGGGGCAAAACTGCATCTGATGGAATCAAATTGTCAGATGAATGGTTGTATGAAATTGGCAACACATCATTTGCGCTTTAACAAAGACGGCAAGGTTGTGCATGCAGGTGAACAATTTGAATTGGGGGACACTAATTATAAATCCGTTTGTCGGCATCATTACTATAATTTGTATCATATGAAAGATAAGGAAAGATAATTAAAAATTTTACTTGCGTTTCAAATATTATGATATATAATAATAATCCGTTGCATCCATAGCTTAACTGGATAAAGCATCTGACTACGGATCAGAAGACTGAGGGTTCGAATCCTTCTGGATGCGCCATAAGTTTACAAGTCATTGAAATTATTAAAATTTCAATGACTTATTTAATATTTGCCTTTCGGCACGGCTTCTGCTGGTTAGGTTTTTTATTGACTTTTCTTGACAAAACTGTTATAATACGGATCATAAAACCTCGCTATGGCTAGTCTGTAGCGATAAGGGGGGGGCGTTAATACCCCCCCCTGTATTTTTGTGAGGTACAATGGCTAAGAAACGCGTCATCGCGTATATTGATGGTTTTAATTTATTCTACAGTTGTTTAAAAGGTACAGACTGTAAGTGGCTTGATTTGGTAAAATTATGCGAATCATATCTAAGACCAGACCAAGAATTAATCGCCGTTAAATATTTCACCGCATTGGTAAATTCCACTGTTGGCGATGCATCACGAACCAATCGTCAAAAACTATATCTTTCCGCACTATCTGCAAACCCAAAAATTCAAATAGAAGAAGGTTATTTTTCTGTTCATCCAACTAAAATGCCGTCCGCAAAAGATTGGCAAAATGGCAAAATAGTACCACTAGATGTTATGAAAACCGAAGAAAAAGGTACAGATGTAAATTTAGCTGTTCACATGGTCGCAGATGCCTTTCAAGATAAATTTGATATCGCTATGCTATTTTCTAACGACTCAGATATGGCAACCGCGGTAAAAATTGCAACATCTGTATGCAATAAAGGCGTTGGATTATATATAGACAGAAAAGCAGTCTCATTTAAAGTACTACGCGACAATTCTACATTCATCAGCAGAATTACCCCAAATCGTTTAAAAAAATGTCAGTTGAATGACTGTATATCTACAGCAGATGGACAAACAATAAAAAAACCGCAAGACTGGTGATTTATGCGGCCTGTGGCAGTTTCCTGTCCCAATTTGCGGCTTGAAATTCACGCAGTCCTACGACGTAATTAGTTCGGAAATCGTTCGCTAGGGTGCGCCATGAATTCAGACACCACCATTTGGTGGTGTTTTAATTTGTTTGAAAATATTGTGTATGTAATAAGAAAATCCCCAAACGGGGATTTTGAATTAATTAATTTGAACCGGTATGACTGTTTGACGCTGTGCAGTGTCTAATGAATGATACTGAAATGGAACAGTCGCAAAATCTATGCTTTTTAAATCAATGCTGCGAATTGTGCGGTTGTACATAGTGTGATAGTAAATAACACGATTATGCAGATCGGTCGCAATTGTCCATTGTGTCGCAGATGGCATATCGTTTGGTGCTTTGCCAACCGCAAACTGTAACCCCAGCGGAACATCAAAGTTATTCAATATATGAAAGGCTTGGTCAACGGTTTTTTCCGCAGTGTCTTGTTCTAGAGAATATGTTTTTAGAAATGCAGCGCGGACAAATCTGGATGGCGGTGTGAAGTCCCCAGGCAATCCCAGCATCCCAGAACCAGAACCAAATGCACGCAGATTTACTGGACCAAATGCAGTTGGTCCCGCAGTGCCAGGGTGCAAATTAACATAGTTGTTCAAATTTGTTGTTTGCCATTTGAAACCTGGGGAATTAGTAAGAACACCAATTTCGTTCTCGTAAAAATTTGGAACACCGTTCACGATTTCCATAACAACTTGACGACCGTTGGGTTCTGTTATGCGCCAGTGTACAGTTGATGCTGATGGATCTACGTTTATTATGCGTACATTGTTGATTGCAGATTTAACCTGATCAATTGTAGAAAAGCGTGATAGTATCCATGATACAACCTGAAAATCGGCCAGTGAAATGTCCTTGTCTGCTTCGTTGTATTCTTGGTATTCGCCGTATCGTGGAAAATAGAATAGGGCAGCAGATAATCCGGCTTCGTTTGTGCCGTCAATGACAAATTCGGGTTGTTCAACCGCCAGACCCGCATAGCCATACAAGGATATAAATGATAGGCCATTCATTGTGCCGTCTGGTAATAATGATTGCTGGGCATGACCGCGTGGAACAACGGTGTATAGATTGTTCATTTCTGCCCCAGACCAATCAACAGTACGGGCAACAATGGTTGCGTTGTCTTTGGATTTTAGTGTTATTCCTGTACATGCATCGGCGGTTTGAATCAGCGCAAGGCATATGGCAAGTGTCATAAAAAAATTAATTTTTGGCATTTTTTCTCCTTTGGGTTGCTGATAATATTATCCATTTTTATCGGTCTTTATGCCATAGGAGTCAATTCATTGAAAATTTGATGTTAAAAACCGCCGCAACAGGGGTGGGCGATTTTTTTATAAACAGTTTAGTTTATATATGTGTGTGGGGTATCAAAATAAATTTATAGAATTTATGTAAGGTGCTGATGTAATACCATTTGATATGTGGGAGTTTGATGAAAGTTGTTTTATTTGGTTGAGTTTTCTTTGTTTATGTTGTGTAACTTCAAAAAATCATTTATTGTTAGTTTGTTAGGAACTTTGTTTTTGGTGTATAGGTTCATATTTTCTTTTATTGTTGAGTTGTCGTTAATAATGTCTGCTATTAATTTTGCATCGTCAGGGTTTGTTTGCAGATGACCAGCCATAATTGCTATGGCGGCATTAACAAAGTTTTTGTCTTCAATAGAAATTTTTCCATCCAGAATCATATCAAAGTACGTACGTGAATCAGCCGACATATTCATAATGATTTTTGGGGCAACATTTACTATCTTCTTTGCAGTTGAAGCATTCAGATTGTGCTCTTTTGCTAGTTTTTCTATTTCAAGCATGATGTCAATCTGTGCGTGTGTTGCGTTTAAATCTTTTTTGTGGTCCTTTTTTGCAGATTTAATCATTCCCGCCAGGGAAAATACAGCAAATGTTATTATCATGCCCATTGTCATTTGCCAATCAATTTCGGGTGTATATTCGCCATTTGTAAAAGGCCAATATGCATCTTTTAGGGCTTGTTGATATGTTCGTTGTTCAAGATAGGGACCTGTTTTTTCTTTTCCAGGTTGGTCATAATCTGGATCAAAACTTCTGGTGTGTGCGCCATGAATCCACATTATAGAACCAAGGATAAACAGTGTCGCATTGGCTATGAGATTAGATTTTAACCATGTTGGAACTTTTGAAATTACATGTTGTTTTAATGTTTGACTGCTTGCAGCGTATTTTTTATGCTTGTTCGCATCAGACAATGTTTCGTTGATCGATTCGGTTTGTGATAATTTTTTTTCATTATTTTCTTTCATGACTGTTCTTTTTTTTTATTTCATTCCTGGGCCAAAGTAAACACCTGGTTCGCTGTATGTGGTATATTGGTGGCATTCTTTTTACATATAGCGTAAAAAACAAATTCAAGACGTCTGTTTGATGAGTCTGTACAAATAACAATATCGTTTGTATTTGGTCTGGGGTTACAGTTTCCTGTGCAAGAAATATTTTGTGCGTCTATATATATTTTATTCATTTCTTGTGCAGCTTTTTCATATGCTTCTTGTGGTCTATAGGTCTGAATGTTTTTAAATGTTGTAATTACTTTGGTTTTGTTTTTTTCTACCAGTTCGCTACCCAAATTCCATGCATTTTGCACGTTGTAAGGTTCTGTTCTTGGATCAAATTCACGTTTTCGTACTGAAATCCCGCCAATTATAGATAATCCGTGTGCCGCGGCATTAGCAAGCCAATCAGGGCCAGTTGATTCTTCACGATTCATTCCATATAAAAAGTGTCCAAGCCAATCTAGGTGTGCAACTTTTCCATTGAACATAACACCGTTAGATTCTGATTCTGTTTGTGTTTGTGGATCAATTCTGTATTGTTCAGCATATATATACTTAACATCAAAATCGCCTTCTTGTCTGCTGTCAAGAAAATTCCCTGTGGTGTTATTTTTTAGACCGCGCCTTTTATCGTACATTGCGTAAATGTCGCTTGTTAAGTCTATGTCTTGTTGAATATAACTATTTATAAATGCGCCACGTACATCACCCCGTTGTGATCTGGCCGCAGAAACATCAAAGAACATATCGTTTGTCCATGTGTGTAGTCCTGTATCAATTATATCACCGGTGGTAATATCATAAATTTTTGTATTGGCTTCGTCATTGTTAACAGAATTATTAATTCTATTGTTCTGCCAATAGTTATCCGCAAGAATAACATCTACAATTTGATAAATCACACGACCACTTTCTAAGGTTACTTGTTTTACATATGTTCCTGGAATTTTATTGTTCAATATTTTTGCACGTAATTTGTTGTTTTTTATAAATTGTGTAAGAAATATATTGCACCCTATGTTTTCTGTGAAGTTTGCCTCGCTGCAGGTTGTTTCATTGCAGGGTAATGGCATTTGACATTTTTTTTTATTACCGTCGTCATCTACATATTCACGATCTATATCGCTAAATTTATGCCTTTGGTTTACGCATTGTTGTATAAGTTCATTCATGGAAAAATAGGCATTTTTCATGCGGAACCAATTACCCATTTCTATAAATTCGTCTTTTGTTGTTTTTTCACAGTTATTTCGCATTGGTTTCATTGTGTCGGCCAGCGCCCCATAAGACCAAGTGTATTTGATGTCTTTCACATCGACCTTGGTATCAGCGTGGGCGATTGTTGAGTATAATGTTATGAAAATTAAAATTATTTTTTTCATTATTTCAATGCTTCCTCACAGTTTTGTGCCACGTTGGCTACTTTTTTGATTGTGCTTATTTGGGTTGCGTTGAATACAGTTGCAACACCAGATGCAACCGTAGTTGCACCCGCAAATACATTTGATGCAGAGTTCAGGTTCTTTTCTTTTTGTTTATTTGAGTCTGTATCGTTATCTCGATTCGCTGCTGCGGATGTGATTGTTCCTGCTAGACCTGTTGTGGCGCCAATGATTGAAGATACCATTGCACCTTTTGCACGATTATTAATAGTTGACACATCTATATAATCGTATTCTATACATGCGTTAATTATTTGTTGGGCTTTTGTTATATCCTGACCATTAAGTCTGGCTTGCATTACGGAACTTTGTAGGTCTTTAACCGCAAGTTTGCATTCGTCAATTCTTGTTTGTAAATCTTTATCAACCTTGTTTTTGGCGGCGATAATTGCGCCAGCTGTATCCGCAACAGTTGCGCCTGCAAGTGTGCCAGTGCGAATGTTTCCAAGTTTTTTTGATTGTGCAGTTAACTTTTCAAGTTCTGCTTCTTTTTGCTCTATTGTGCTTGATGCGGTTGCGTGTGTTGCAGATTCAGCAGATCTAGAAGATGGTGCAGGATTAGATTTGCTTGAATCAAAATCTGCTGTAAAATCAGGAATATCATCAAGGTATGTCTGCCTTGCTGCAAGTTCGTTTAATCTGTTTATTTCTGCTTGTAATTCTGCCTCTACTTTATCCGCCACTGCGTCAATCTTGGCTTTGGCGATACCGGTTCCCAGTGCTACACCACCTGCAACCGTACCAATACTTGTAATCGCTGTATTTATGCCAGCCATTTTCTTTAGGTCGGTTAATTCATCATTAATCCCTATGCACGCGGTGTATGTGGCGCGCAACGCATCGTCCAACGACAGGACATTCGCTGATACCATAAATGGGAAAATTATAAAAATTAAAGTGATATTTCGCATGATTACATTCGTGTGTATTATATAATGTCTTGGCATGAATTTCTACACAATTTTTACATATTAGGGTGTGGAATTTTTCTTTGTCAAATAAAAACCGCCCGGTTGGGCGGTTGGTTTTATGGCATTAAACGGGTCGGTCCACGGAACAGGAATGTGGCCTCGCGCAAACTTGGCAGATCCAGCAATTGTTTTATGAATCTGGCACCGCCCATACCCCAACCACCATGCGGTGGCATACCATAGCGGAAACATTCCAGGTACCACTGCAAACCTTCTTGATGTAATCCTTTTTCGCGCAGTTGTTCGCATAGCTTTTCATACGACTCTTCGCGTTGGGCGCAGGTGACGATTTCAACCCCACGATACAGCAAGTCAGCCGACACAGATATAGGCTGCCCATGTTCGCCAATGCCTTTCTTGTGATAGAACGGGCGGCATTCCCATGGCCATTCAGTGATATAGACGAAATCAGAACCATAATGCTCGCGCACATATTCGCCCAGTGCTTTTTCTTCGGCGGTGGTTATGTCTGGCTCGGTGGATGCGCACCCCATTTCACGCAGGATTTCCTTGGCGCGTGCCATGGTGATGCGTGGGATTGGTTTCTTTAACTGAAACTCTGATATGCCAAAGTATTTTTCAATCTCACGCCCACATGTCTTTTTGATGGATGTCAGCATATAGCGCACCGCCTGTTCCAACTCTTGCATTACTTCTTCGAAGCTTTCGATATAAGCCATTTCACCGTCAAACGATGTAAATTCGGTTGAATGCCGTGTGGTAAAGGAATGGTCTGCACGGAATGCAGGTGCAACCTCAAACACGCGTTCCAGGCCCGCCGCGATTGCCATCTGTTTGAACAATTGTGGCGATTGCGCCAGGTATGCCGTTTGGCCAAAGTATTCCAGTTTGAATAATTCTGCCCTGGATTCAGACGGTGTCGCCATGATTTTTGGGGTCTGGATTTCAATAAATCCGCGTTTTTCCAAATATTCATGGTATCCGGCCGTCATCGCCGACAGCGCACGCATTATCGTTGCGCCACGTGGGGCTCTCAGGGACAAGAAACGCCAATCCTGCGCCTTTTCGGGCGTGACTTCAACACTGCCCTTTGGGGTGACGGGAATTGGGGTCGCCTCGGCCAATGATATGATTTCCAATTCGGAAACGTGGATTTCAAATCCTGATTCTGTGCTGGGTGTTTTTACAACGGTACCTGTTACAGATATAACAGATTCTGTTGTTATTTGTTTTGCCAATTCAAAGGCCGCAGTTCCGCGTTCAACAACACATTGAACCGTGCCGGTGATTTCACGCAGGACAATAAACGCAACGCTTGATTGCGCACGGATAGTTTGTGCATGACCTTTGACAGTTATAGTTTCGCCAATTTTTTGTGAAATTTCGGCGATATGCGTTCTTATTTTAGACATCTTTAACCTCCTTTTGTGTTCGTTGTTTCATGTTTTAATAAGAACACAAGGACGTTAAACGCATATGCCAGTAATCTGAAAATATGCGTGACAACGTGGTGCCACCTTGTTTCGCAACACTGTCGCCAGGGTTGCCTTTTTAACTCTCGCTGGGTTCGCCATACCATTAAAGAGTCCGCTGCTGTAACGGGCAGTCCCGGGAAGTTCTAGTAAGCGCAAGGAAACTTGCCGCCGTTCTTCTTCCGCCTCGCCATTGTTAGAGGGTCATCGGCTTTTCATGTTCTATTATAGGGCAAATATTTTCTTTTTTCAAGTTTTTTGTCAATTTTTTGTGTTTGCCACTTGGGCATTATTTGCTAACTGCCGGATTTTATGATAAAATACTACTCAATAATGTGTGGAGAGATTAAATGAAACGTGCAATCAAATTCAAATTGAAAAATGGCAAGGTTGTGACTATCCGTCCATTGCGTGCCGATGATTATGATGCCGTTATGCGGTATATGAAAGAGTTTAGGAAAGGCCCCAGCGCAAAATGGACATGGCAGTATCCTGAACGCCCCTTGCCACCCAAGGAACGGGCTGTAAAAGATTGGACAAATGAAAACGGTTTGTTTGTTGGCGCTTTTGATGGTGATCGGGTTATAGGTACGGCAAACATTGCCAAGAAAATGCCAGACCATCCGTGGTCGGGACGTGTTGCGGTCACAGGAACGACAATATTGGAAAAATATACCTCAATGGGACTGGGGACTAAGTTTAAGCAGATTGTTGGCAAATGGGCGATTGAGCATAATGTTCACAAACTGCAGACCGAGGTGCGACACAGAAACACGCGTTCGCTTGGTAATCTGTTAAAGCAAGGTTATGAAATTGTCGGTATTTTACACGACACTGCATTCATTGACGGCGAATGGCATCACGAATACATCCTGGAAAAGATTTTGGAAAAATAGACCTTTAAGCAAATACCGCCCGGTTGGGCGGTGTTTTATTCGTATTGGTTGTCGGGGGTGATGGTATCCTTTGTTTGTTCCTTGGATTCTGCCATCTGGTTCATTGCCTTGACAACTTTATTTCCGGCATGGAACTTTTCTGGGGTGACTTCGCCACGTCTTTTAAAACCGGATGAACGTGCAAATTCACCCAGCGCATCGATATGCAGGCATGGGACGGTATGAACACCGGATTGTCTTTTTTCTATCTTGCCCGGCATTTTTTTTTGCCAGGTGGCATCCCCGGCTAAATCGACCAGCTTTTTTGATATCGTCTCAGCCGTGTGCGGAAAATATTGTGTTAATTCCTTTGCTGTCAGCCATTCGCTTGTTTTCTTCGGAGCTAATTCCGACCGCCGTGCAAATTCATCCAGCGCACTGATGTGCAGACATAGAGGGTTGTTAGAGCCAGATCGTCTTTTTTCTATCTTACCTGGCATTTCTTTTTGCCAGGTGGCATCCCCGGCTAAATCGTCCAGCTTTTCTGATATCGTATCACGCGCGTACGGAAAATATTGTGTTAATTCCGTTGCAGTCAGCCATTCGTTTGTTTTCTTCGGAACAAATTCCGACCGCCGTGCAAATTCATCCAGCGCACTGATGTGCAAACATAGAGGGGTTCTAGGGCCAGATTGTCTTTTTTCTATCTTACCTGGCATTTCTTTTTGCCAGGTGGCATCCCCGGCTAAATCGTCCAGCTTTTTTGATATCGTATCACGCGCGTACGGAAAATATTGTGTTAATTCCTCTGCTGTCAGCCATTCGCTTGTTTTCTGCGGAACTCTCTTTTCTAATTCCGACTGCCGTGCAAATTCATCCAGCGCACTGATGTGCAAACATAGAGGGTTATTAGGGCCAGATCGTCTTTTTTCTATCTTACCTGGCATTTCTTTTTGCCAGGTGGCATCCCCGGCTAAAGCGACCAGCTTGTCTGATATCTTCTCAGGCGCGTACGGAAAATATTGTCTTAATTCCTTTGCTGTCAGCCATTCGCTTGTTTTCTTCGGAACAAATTCCGACCGCCGCGCAAATTCATCCAATGCATCGATATGCAGACATAGGGGTATACGAGATCCTGATTGTCTTTTTTCTATCTTACCTGGCATTTCTTTTTGCCAGGTGGCATCCCCGGCTAAATCGTCCAGCTTTTTTGATATCGTCTCAGCCGCGTACGGAAAATATTGTGTTAATTCCTTTGCACTCAGCCATTCGCTTGTTTTCTTCGGAACTCTCTTTTCTAATTCCGACCGCCGTGCAAATTCATCCAGCGCACTGATGTGCAGACATAGAGGGTTATTATAGCCAGATCGTCTTTTTTCTATCTTACCTGGCATTTCTTTTTGCCAGGTGGCATCCCCGGCTAAAGCGACCAGCTTTTCTGATATCAAATTGTACCTGTACGGAAAATATTGTGTTAATTCTTGTACGTTCAGCCATTCATCGGTCTTCTCTGGTATCTCTTCTTCCTTGGCGCGTTCTGTATCGACACGATTCAAATCCAGCAGTGTTTCCGTTGATGTAATGATTTCATATGGTTTTACGGTTTCGTGGTTGCCACGGGTGTGTGGGCGGTGTTTGCCATGTGTGATGCCATCCTTGAAATTTTCTGGGAATAATACCATTCCGCCGGCGATGTCCTTGAACAAAACTTGTTTTGCGTGTCGTGCGGTTTGCAGTGCAGTGTCGCTGGTTTCATTGTCGTGCTTTCTGAAAATTGTATCGATTACAAATGCGATTTTATGCGGATCAGATTCATTCAGACGAATTGCACGTCCGGCAGCTTGTTCGGCACGAACTGCGGAACGTGTTGGATAGTTTATGCACAGGCTGACCGTGGGGTCGTCAAAGCCCTCGGTCATGGTGTTAACCTGACATGCAACCTGGTATTTGCCGGCAATGAATTTTGCTTTTTCAATCTCGAAATCTTTCATGTCTGATGAAAATGCGCGTGCGATGATGCGGCCGGCCCGTTGGTTAATTGCATCGGCCTGACGTTTTGCCATTTCAATGTTGGGACAGTTTATCATTGCCTTGCAATCAATAAATCTGCGACCGGTGTCTTCGTCAACGCCATTGATGTATATGTCTGCAATTTCACTGGTCAGTGTGTCTGTGTCAATCTGACCGGTTATACTGTTATAATCATATTCGCCGTTGCTGGTTGCAGGTGCGTTTTCCAGGTCATATACAATGCTGGAACAATACAGGGTGTTTTTTATCGGCGATAACATTCCGCTGTGCACGCAATCGGCAATTGTCATTGCAAAGATTTCTGTACTCAGTACATTGCTAACCGATTTGTTAGCATCGTATGATGGGGTGGCGGTAAACCCAATTGTTGGCACAGATTTTATCAAATCGGTCATTGTTTGGGAAATTTTGTCGCCAGTGACATGGTGGGCCTCGTCCGCAAAGATTAGGCCGATATTTTCAATCCCAATGGTTTCCACCAGTTTATCCAATGAACGGTATGTTGAAATGATGATGTCTGCATCGGTGTCCTTGGTGCGGCCACTAAATTCCGATGCGCTAAATCCGGCAAAGCTGTCCAGTTTGTCGCTGGTTTGGTTAATCAAATTCAAACGTGGCACCAATATAACCAGTTTCTTTGTGTCGCCATTGGCGCGTGCCTGGGGCAGATACGCCTGGGCCATGTATGAAAACATTACGGTTTTACCAAACCCAGTGGGCAGTTTGTAATAACTGGCCGCAATTTGGGTGTCGGACAGCTTGGTCAATGCGCCCAGCGCAAAGTACTGTTCCCCACGCAGGCGCGGTGCGCCATTGGCGATATGTTTGTCTTCATCGGCCAGGAATTGTTCCATCCCATGGCGTAAATATTGAACCTGTTTGTGTGCATCTGCTTTCATAACTTTGTCCTGTATTTTAATTTTGTCCTAGCAATTATACCATATTTTGTGGAAAATTCAAAATTTTATGATATAAAAACACTTGACAAAAGATATTTATGTGATATTTATTTGTCAAGTTAAAATCAAAAAAAGGGGGCGATCATGCCAGAAAAACAAGTTAATTTAGAGTTGGTTTCTTCTTATACTCTAGAGGATGATTTTTATGAACAAGAGGATGTTGAAGTTAAAGAACATGATACAGTTCCGGCCAGAATGTTAAAACGTCGCGACTGGGGTATTTTTGTTGGTCGTGAGTGGTATATGAACGAAGAACTGTTCCCACACTTTGAAGATCTAGCAAACGATAGAAGAGAAATAGTCGTTGAAGTTTATGTCTTGGACGACAAGGGTGTCAGAAACGGCAAAGCCCAGTGTGTTGTTTGGACTACATTTGGTGGTGATGCCACCCCATACGTGAAATGGGATGCCATGTACAAGGATGGCAAATTACATGGTGCGTATAAATGGTATGATGTTAAACTGGTAAGCAAGATAGCCAGTAAGACGTTCTATGTAAATGATCGTCCTGTTTATGCCAAAACAGTTGCCGAATGGCGCGAGGTGCAATCTGCCATGAACGCAAAGGCGAAATCAAAACAAATCAAAGGTCGATAAAATGCAAAAATATATCGCACAGGTAAAAGAATTTTTTAGCTTGGTAAAAGAACAGATGGCAAAGAGCGCGGTTAATCCGCGGATTTCTGCTGAGTCTTTGGCTAACTTGCGTGTTGCACAGCATGCGGTTGCAGAAATGGAAAGCGAAATCATTGCAAATCCATACGGGATTATTTGGATTGATTTGACGATAAATTTTGATTGCGCTAAAAACTGCACGATGACTTCACGTGAAAATCTGATTAATTTATTCATGTGGGCAAATAAGAAATCACCAGTTGCGCATGCTCGTGATGTCCAAACTGTGGATATTATGTTGCGAATGGGGGCGGCTTGTATGTTTGGTACACAGGTGGATCCAAATACGATGAATACGATCGAACCTGTTAAAGTGTATGCAGACACGCTTACCGTAATTATGGAACAAAAGAAAGTAAACTTTGTTCATAAAAAATAACATTGCCCCCGATTGGGGGCTTTTTATTTGGGAATATGGGATTTTTATGATAAAATTGTCAGGATAATCAAGGGAAAAAGCAGATGGAAAAATTTTATGAAATATTTAATCACGATATTAAGACGGAACGTTTAGAGTTGCGAGTATTAAAGCCAACTATTGCGAACGCACAGATGTTGTGGGATGTGTTGAAAAATGAAAATCCAGCCGATTATCAGTATATTCGGTATTCAGCTTCATACAAAAATCATTTGCCTGAATCTGTCGATGAACTGTTAAAATTGATGCAGCAAGAGGCAGGTTATAAAGACGGTGTTGTCTGGTATATCTTTCATAATGGCAAATTCGTTGGATATCAGCGGTTTCACTACATAGACGATTGTGATACGATACAGTGTTCCAGTGTATGGTTTATTAAATCTGCCCGCGGTCAAGGGTTTAATCAGGAAGTGCATAAGCTGATTGATAAATTGGGTTTTGAAGAACTGGGGGTAAATCGTATCTGTCGTCAGGCGATGGAGGGCAATGTTTGTTCGGTAAATTCGATTAAAAAGGCTGGCTATCTGTTGGACGGCATTGAACGTGCTGCGAATAAAATGCCAGATGGCACATATATGAATCATCTGTTGTTTTCGAAACTAAAATCGGAATATAAGGGCAAGTAATGATAAACACACAATCTTATAAATCTTTGCGTGGCTTTTATTGGCAGGTTATCAAAAAGTTTCCTGTTTATTTTACAACAATTTTTATTTGTGGGGTTGTTGGGAATGTCCTGCAAATGGTTTTTGGGCCGCTAACGTCAAAATGGATGATTCAGATTTTTGAAAGTGCGGGCAATCCAGATTGGCAACATATAGTAAATGTATTTATTCTGTTGGCCTCTATGTATTTTTTTACACCGATGCTGAACTTTTTGATATCATGGTTGCGTGGCAAATACTCACAGATATTTAACAGGTACAAGCTTTATTTGCTGTACAAGCGTGTTTATGAAAATGATATATCCTTTTTTATTGAAACGCCCAGTGGACAAATTGGCTCTCAGGCTACTGTAGTGTCTAGTCAATTAAATTACCTAATGGAGGAATTTTGGGTAACCTTAATCGGTACTGTTTTGGGTTTTTTATTTATCGTTGGGACGATGTTCACAATGAATGTATGGTTTGTGGTTATATGGTTATCGTATGGCGCGATTAAACTGATTTGGGAATGGTCTGTTCAGAAAAAAATTAAAGAAAATAGCCAGTTGGAAATGGAGGAAACATCAAAGTACAGCGGTTTGCGCAGCGACAGTTTGAACAATGCACTTACGGTAAAGTATTTTGCAAATACAGAACACGAGAACAGATACATTTATAATGGACGTGCAAAATTGATAGAAATCGTTCGGCAAAATTACTTCTTGCAACGATGCCAGTGGGTTCCAACGAATGTGTTGTGGAATGTTGCCAAATTAAGTGTTTTGGCATTGTGTTTCATATTTATTCGTACTGGTTCACTAAGTATTTCTGACGCAGTATTTGTTATGACTTCGGCTCAGACAATTAACATAGCGTTTGGAAAGTTAAATGATGCGTTGCGCAGATATTCTGTGCAAAACGCACGTGCAAGCAAAGCGTATGACAATATCATAAAACCACAGGTTATTATTGATAAACCACATGCAAAAAAACTGAAAGTAAAAAGTGCGACTATTGATTTTGATAATGTTGATTTTGGATATGGTGCGAAACAAGTGTTGCATAATTTCAACTTGAATATTGACCGCGCAGAAAAAGTCGGGATTGTTGGTCTGTCAGGCTCTGGCAAGACGACATTATGTAATTTACTGTTGCGTATGTATGATGTTGATAGTGGCGCAATACTGGTTGATGGTTATGATATTCGTGATGTTGGGCATGATTCTTTATTGCGAAACATATCGTTTGTTCCCCAAGAATCAACCTTGTTTAACCGTACCATATTGGAAAATATCCGGTATGCGCGCCCCAGCGCCACAAAACAACAGGTTGTTGCCGCGGCCAAGAAAGCCCACATACATGAATTTATAGAATCTTTGCCAAATGGCTATAACACATTGGTTGGTAATAATGGTGTTAAGTTGTCTGGTGGCCAACGTCAACGAATTTCCATTGCGCGTGCGTTGTTAAAAGATGCCCCCATTTTGATATTGGACGAGGCCACATCAGCCCTTGATTCTGAAAATGAAACACTAATACAAAAATCTTTGGTCAATGTAATGCGTGGCAAAACATCTGTTGTGATTGCGCATCGTTTATCCACATTGCGCCACATGGACAGAATTAT
>JAFXFG010000009.1 GCA_017520675.1 Alphaproteobacteria bacterium | reverse complement strand
TTGCAGCATTGATTTCAACAGCAGTATTTTCATAATAACTTTGTGCCATCCCATCGCAATCAGCGGTTATATATCCTGCATATTCAAATCGGTCAAAAGACCATTTTCCACAGAACTCGCAAGATTTGCTGTCTGCGGGAAGACAGCCAATCAAAAATACACAAAATAAGACAAGTCTTTTCATACAATGCAGTATGGCAAAGAAGATAATAAAAAATCAATATAAACCGCGTTTATACAAGTTCCATTGAATACATCACATCACAATTCCCAGACATAGAAGTTGTGCATTTGTGAAAAATGATTTTCGCCCCCGAAACACCGCCCCCGTACAAAAATTAAACGACCGGCAAGCGGTCGTTGAATTTCTGGTGGGGACACAGGGACTCGAACCCTGGACCCAATGATTAAAAGTCATTTGCTCTACCAACTGAGCTATGTCCCCAAAACTGGACCCAGAAAGGGAGTGTTTTGCAACACTTTTTCTGTGGTTCGGGGGCAATTTTGACATATAAAAAAACAAAAATCAAGCAAAAATAATAAAAAATACTAATTTTTATTCGTTTTTCATATTTTCTGATGGTGCAGATATATGTTTTTGCAGATTTAGTGCTGCAACACTATCGGAATCCAGCCAATCTAAAATCCGCGCCATTATTCCTTCGACATATTTTGCAGACAATCGTTTGTTTCGCCGGAATTTGCTTTCGTTTATCAGTCGGGTCATTTCGCGCGACAGGGCGGACAGAGTCTGAAACACATCGGAATTAATCACATCATTTTGTCCATTTCGATACAGCAGTGTGTCCAATTCATTGTGATATTCGCGCAGTTCCTGGTTTGTTTTAGTTGTAATTTTCAACCGTCTACTAATTTCTGGTACGCGCCACATCAGCATTCTGTTCAGGTTTTCTGTATTAAGTTTTGTTCGTACTCCCATCATTTCGCGCAACATCAAGATAATATTTAGCATCAAGATATTCAGTCTATCCGACATAGAGTTTGCTAAATTCTTTTTCATTTGTCGTGCGATTCTGGAATTCGTATAGTCATACAGCAAGAACACCAGCGGTATCGACAGCAGTGATGCAGAAACATTTATGATTAAGTCGCGCAGATTTGCGTTTGGCGCATTATCGATTGCGCCTGTGTACAGGATAATTCCGCCAGTAATTGACATCAAATAGGGCAAGGACTTCAAAAAAAAGGTGCGAAAATTAAACTTCATACATTCATTGTAGATAATCTGCCCCAAAATACGAACAAGAACGTATACCTAAAACGCAAGGTTTTTAGACTGTATCATCGGCCAGCGGGCATTTTTTATACAGCCCCAATATCGCCCACGCAAACACCGCCAGCATCAAGATACCCTGAATCATAATACTGTATCGCCAGCTGCCCAGACTGCCCCCCAGTCCGATAATACCACACACAATCATATACACGACATAGGTCAATGTTGTGTACAAAGACAATACCACCGACCGATGGCGCGTTGGTATCATATGCTGGAACTGTGCATACAGCAACGTGTAAATCCCATAGAACAGCATATACGCCACCCCCAACGCCCCCAGCCCCCACAAAGAATAGAACGCAGCAAATATCAGGTATCCCACGCCAACCGCACCAATCAGGCAACATAAAACCAAGTCAGGTATTTTCTTGAATTTATATGCAAATCTTTGCCCCAGTGTTGCGCACCCCAACAACACAAAGGATAAAATCCCGACATATTCGGTCTGGATTCCGATTTGTAATGCGATTGGGCTTAAAAAGTCATCCAAGAACGGCACATTTACCACCAGCAGGGTCAACAACATAATTGACATCAGGCATGGTGTTTTTCTGCAAATTTTAATTCCTGTTTTAAATGTTTCGCGCATAGTATATTGTTTGCTTGCACGCGCGCTTTTTTTATTTTGTTTTGGCTTGTACGGTACCGCCATCAGGCAAACCATAGAAATAAGTATCGCCCCAACCGATGCCCATGTTACCCAATCGTACCCCATAAACATCAGTAAAGACCCAAACGCAGACAGCGCAGTTCCGATTGATTCATATGTCGATTTGCGTCCCAAGATTTTTGAATATTCGCGTTTTGCGCCGTATGCATGGACTGAATCGTACACCAGTCCTTCGAATGCGACACTGCGAAATCCGGCCTGTGCGCCCCACATAAACATACCGATGACAAATCCAATATAATTCGGCATTACCAGCCACAGCAATACTGCCAAAGCCTTTAAAGCCTGACCAAAAATCATAGACCACCGTTGCCCAAATTTATTTGTCATCATGGTGATTGGTGCTTGTGCGACAATTGTTCCGATTGCGGACACGATGAACATAGTTGACAGTTGTAAGTCATTCAAACCATTTTCTTGCATAAATATTGCATATACGGGTGTCAGCAATAAGAACTTATTAAAGAACGCGAACCCATACAGTGAAAACAGCAATCTTTTCATAAAACCATCCTTTCGACGACATATATAAGCAACTTTTCATAAAAAAGTACAGAAAATATTGAAAAAAACACAATTCTGCACTATAATTAATTGATAAGACAAAAGGATTGGTAATGGTTAAAATGGAAGATTTTTTATTACAGTATTTTATGCAGTTGCGCTTTAATGAAATGCCACCTGAAATTTTTGCACAATTTAAAGATTATGCCAAGAATGATGATTTTCGTGGCAATATGAAAAATTGGAAAAAGTATTTGATGCACATTAACAGCGATGGGGAACTTGTTCCAAACGACCTACCAAATCCCGCACAGGTTGGTGGCGCATACGAATTATCCGAAGATGATTGGAAGGACTTGTTTCGCGAATTTCAAAGCGCGTTTCGCAAAATGGATGCCAATCGCAAAAACTATATAAATACAGTTAATTATAATGCTAATAATCAAGATGCGATTGATTTTCTGGATGAATACTTTGGTTTTGGTCGCTTGTTTGACAAGGCAACCGCCAGTCCTGAGGCAGAACAAGACATCTCAGTTTTGGCAGATTTATTAAAAAATCACGAAAATGTCTTGAAAATGAAGCTTTCTGATTGGGATTTGTTAAATGCCGATTTTACTTATACAGATTTACAAAAGGGAATAAAAAATCAAAAATACAATACAGACAGTGATTTTCAGTCAAAATTAAAAAATGTTGCATACTACATTACAACATATACAACAAATCCATACTACAAAGATGACGATTTGATTAACGCGTTGGGGCAGTATGACTTTAGTAAAATTCAAGATGGTTTTGATGATAAATTGGTTGATCCAAACAAGTTGAATGATTTCAAAAGGGAATATGATATTTTATTACGACGATTAGCAAGTAAAGATAAGATACGCGATGTTTTTCCATCGGATAAAATTAAATCTGCATTTGACACAGCAAAATCGAATATCGCGTATGATGATAAAGGCAGCAAGGACTATATTCCACCGAAACGAGCTGATGAACTAACCCCATGGCAACAACTGAAAAAGCAGGTTGGCGATACCTATGCAGATGTTTTTGACAAGTATGTAAAATTTACTGGCGACAGGTTATATTTCTCTGCTCAGGCAAAACAGATTATCAACGCAATTCACAAGGCAGAAGTAAAACCAACTGATGGTATAGAAGGGGTGTTAAAAAAAGCGACATCGATTAAAGATGCTTTGTTGTACAAATCTCCAACTGCCAAGGAACATTTTGAATGGCTAGAAAAAACAATGAGCGAGCTAAAAGATTCAATGCCAAAGGCTTTTGAAGGCGCTTTAAGAAATGGCCGTCAAATGCGTGCACTTATAGAAGAAATGATTATGATTGCGGTTCGTGATGGTAAAGAAAAAGAAGCGAAATCCGCTATGGAGGTATTGTCAGTTATAAAGTATGGCTATACCACCAGCAAAATTATGGACACGCTTGGAAAAGAAGAATTAAGTTTGTTTTCGGACAAAGGACTTTCTTGGAACAAAAATGAAGGGGTTAAAATCGTTACGCAGGCTTTAGATAAAAGCATAAAAACGGCTTTTATGGGGGTTGGATATGGTATTACAATCGTTGGCAATGCTATAAATTTATCTGGAAACAAATTCAAAGGCAAACGTGGTCGTATGACAGGGGTTCAAAAGTCATGGGAACAACAAAATCAGGACGCAAAAAACGCCGCGATTGCAGATCAAACCAGAAATAATACAATTGCAATTAATGACCGTACCGCAGAAGAAACACGCAAAAATGCCACAGGTATAACAGACGCAACCATTGATCAACACAAGCATGATCAAGAACAAGGAAAAATAGACGAAGAAAACAAAAAAACACAACTAGATAATGCAACAAATGCGCGCGACAATGCTCAGTCAGAATATGATTCAAAAAAACAAGTATACGACCAATATCAAGGCATAATAAACAAGTATGATAATGAATTGCCCCAGAAAATAGATGATTTACAACAAGAAAGTGATGTTTTAAAGACAAAATATACCGCAATAAAAAATCAATTGTCCGCAATAACTACACCATATGCAAATTCAATGGAAGAATTGCGTGCTAAACAACTGCAAAAAAAATATGACATTTTATATGAAGAACGAAAACAAAAATTAATAGAACGTAGAAATTTAATTCAAACTCTTAACGCAGGGAAAGCAAATGGTGGCGAATATCAAACGGCACAATTAAATATAGCAACTGCCACCACAGAAGAAAGGGCGGCTTCTGCAGCGCTGGCAACTGCTAACACAGCATACCAAAACGCAGAGAGAGATTATAACAGTGTTCGTTCTGCTAATCAAACCAGGGATGATAAGATAAGTGAATTTGAACAGGCAAATAAAAGAATATCAGAGTTAAATGAACAAATTAATCGACGTAACGAGATAGTTAATACCTGGGATGAAAAACACAAGGATAAATACAAGGAATTGATGGCTTATTGGGATATGTTGGAAACGGGACGTGATTCCCACATGGGGAAAATGTATAATTGGGGTGGTCGTTCTCTAAGCGCAAAAAGTGCACAGGATAAATTTGATAACAAGAAACAGGGATATATTAACGATTATCTAAAAAACTATACTTACAGGGCATAATCCACTGCTTGTATAAAAACACACCGCCCATTTGGGCGGTGATTTTTTTAGTGCAACCATTTTTGCCAGAAAGATTTCTTTTTCTGTTGTTTTTTGCGCTTACGGCGTTTTGCATTAACGGTTGTTTTTTTGGCGTCAATATGCTGTGCATTTTTCTTTTTTGCATCAGTTGATGGAACATATGCACCCAGCAGGTCATCTGTCTTGATTTGTTCTGGGGCGACGCGTTGAATTGAATATTGATCGATATTCATCATACTATCGTCGCCAACAATCACAATTTCTGTTTCGAATTTTTCTTCCATCGCCGCCAATTCCGCGCGCTTGTGATTCAACAAGTACACTGCGACATCGGTTGGCACAGTCATAATAATTTTCTGTGCTGCCTTGGCCAACAATTTTTCTTGCAGATGACGGAACATAATAACCGCAGCCGTTTGAATTGATGGCACGACCCCTGCGCCCAAACAGTGCGGGCAGGGCACATACGAAGATTCCATAAAACTGCTGCGCAGTCTTTGACGCGACAACATCAACACACCAAAGTTATTAATTTTTGCAACTTGTGTTCTGGCGCGGTCGCGTTTCATAACTTCGCGCATTTTCAGTTCCAGTTTGCGATTATTCTTTTCGTCTTCCATATCGATAAAGTCAATCGCAACAATTCCTGCCAAATCACGCAGGCGCAATTGCAGTGCGATTTCTTCGGCTGCCTCTAAATTAGTATTCAATGCGGTTTGTTCGATATCTTTTTCTTTGATTGCGCGTGAAGAATTAACATCGATGGTAACCATTGCTTCGGTTTGATTAATCACCAAAGAACCACCTGATGGCAGTGTTACATACGGTCCATGCAGCCCCTCTAATTGCTTTTCAACACCGGCTTTGACCATCAAAGGCACTGCGACATCTTTATAGTTCACCAGTTGCTTGCGTGGGGCGCGCCCGTACATTTGCTGAAAATATTGTTTTGCGGCATCGTATGCTTCTTCACCTTGGATTACCAAGACATCTTCTTTGTCGCTTAAAAAATCACGAACGACACGACGCAACAAAGAATCTTCGGTATGGATAGTAACAGGTGCGATTGATTCCAGTGTTGTCTTTCTGATATCGTTCCACAGGTTGACCAGATAATCATAGTCTGCTGCGATATCGGCCGCCTGTGCACCCATTGCGGCTGTACGCAGAACAACGGTCATACCCTTTGGGATTTTAAGGTTATGCAATATTTCACGCAGTCTTGCGCGTTCTGCCTTGTCAGATATTTTTTTAGAAATACCATAACTGTTGCGTTTGCGTGAATTTGGCATCAATACAGCAAATCGACCCGCCAAAGACAAGTATGTTGTCATCGAAGCACCTTTTTGACCGCGCTCTTCTTTGACCCCTTGGATAAGCAATATTTGCTTTGGTTTAATTACATCTTGGATTTTGAATTCGCGTGCGCGTTTCAGGAATTCATTATTATCTTCGCCTGCGCTGTGGTCGTCGTATTCTGCGACTTCATCCTCTTCATCATTTGGATCGTCATCATCATCAACGATATTTGCGTGTGCCAGTTCCAGCAATTTCTTTTTTTGTTCTGCGGAAACTTGATAATAATCTGGATGAATTTCTGAAAATGGCAAGAAACCGTTTTTGCCCGCCCCATAATCAACAAAGGCAGCCTGCAAAGATGGTTCAACGCGTATCACCTTGGCCAGATAAATATTGCCTTTGATTTGCGGTTTAGTAGTGGTTTCAACATCAAAATCAGACACACGATTTGTTGCCGTATCAACGACGACGACGCGTGTTTCCTCCGGGTGGACTGCATCCACATATATTTTTTTTGACATTTAATAATCCTTTTGTTTTTTCGGTGTCGGTCAGACGAACAATCCGTCCCCATGGGGCGTCTGTGCCCATGCCAAGGGAATGTGCCACGTTAACCATCAGCACCAATCGAATTGTTGAAACTAGTGATAATACAAACACTTTATTTATAACCTTATGCTTATTACACCAACGGCTATTCTAACATGTGCATATACAGATTATCAAGGTATTTATTTTTTATTTTTTTCCCACGATTTTATTTGTTTGATTTTCGTAGGAATTTTTTCTTTGGCTTCATTAAGCCACTTTTTCATACGCGAACGCAACCAGCGTTCATAGATAAAGAACAAAGCCCCTGACCCAATCAATGGTAACACATAGTAAATTATGCGATATGCCAACAATGCGCCGAATATATTTGCTTTATCGACCGAATCAGGCAAAGCGACCAAGAAAATACTTTCAAAAACCCCAATGCCCCCTGGAACTTGGCTAAACACACCGGTTGACTGTGCGATAACGAACAGGCCTATAAAGGTTGTAAATGGTATTTCGACGAACGGAATCATACAAAAATACAGCACCAGTCCCGCCAGCACACTATCCGCAATCCCCAGCACAGTTTGTTTAAATGCGGTGCTGGTTGTTGGTACTTGAAATCGTAAATTTCCGATTTTAAGACTTTTTTCATCAAAAATAATTGTTGTTGCAAAATACGCCAACAGGGCTGCCAGACAAAACGCAAACATTGCATTCAGCCCGACACTAAGTCCAACCGACCCATCAAACATAGTGCGTGGAATCAAAAAGTATCCAATAACAACGATTGCAGACGCCCCCAAGAAATAAGTAAATCCCGAAAAGGTCAACATTTTCACAATATCACCTGCGCGAATACGCCATCGTGTATATAGTCTGTATCGTATTGCGCCACCGCTAACAACTGCGTGTCCTGCGTTATTGCTGATTGCAAACCCCAGTATTCCAGCCAGCATCCATTTCCACCAAGAAACATGTCCGCCAACATATTTCAGTGCCAGACAGTCGTACAGCGACAGCACCAAATACCCCATCAGACATGCCACAGATGCCATAACCAAGTTTGTGAACGGAATATCCAGTATTGCATGCGCTATATCAGACAGACTGTATGTGCGTAATTGCCACCACAGCATAGCTGCGGCCAACATAAAAAACAATATTCCAGAATAACTAATAACTTTTTTTATCAAACGTTTTGTACGTGCTGACATAAAAATCCTTTGTTCAAGTATGATAGAATAACAACATTAAGAAAAAAAGCAAACCTAAAAAAGTTGCAATTTTTATAACTTTGATTATCATAGTGCTGTTTACATATAACCAAGGGGGATAAAATGTTGCGTCCATCGCTAAGAAAATCTGATCAAATGCGTCCTGTATCAATGGAAACCGCTGTTAACAAATGGGCCGAAGGTTCATGTCTTATCAAGGTTGGTGGAACTCAGGTTATGTGTACAGCAACGGTTGATTTCTCGCAACCCACCTGGAAGCGTATGCAGAACAAAACTGGTGGTTGGGTATCGGCCGAGTATTGTATGTTGCCACGCGCCAATAACAAGCGCAAAAGTCATGAATCTATGCAAAAAGACAATCGTGCGGTTGAGATATCGCGTTTAATTGGTCGTGCCTTGCGCAGTGTTATTGACTTGGAAAAATTGGGCAAGCATACAATAACAATTGACTGTGATGTTCTTCAGGGCGATGGTGGTACGCGCTGTGCCAGTATAACGGGTGGTTTTGTTGCGTTGGCATTGGCTGTACGTTGGTTGTTAGATCAGGGTCGTATTACTGAAAATCCCATACAGTCAAATGTTGCCGCTGTATCAGTTGGAATGTGGCAGGGCGAACTGGTCTTAGACTTGGATTTTGAAGAAGATTATGAGGCCGAAATCGATGCAAATTTTGTTATGGCAGATGATGGTCGCTTTGTTGAAATTCAATCTACTGGCGAAGCGCATCCGTTTACATCAACTCAAATGACGGAAATGATGCAGATTGCAACAGACGCGTGTAAAAAATTAATAAATTTACAAAATCAAATTTTAGAATAAAAAAAAGGAAAAATATGCTAGATTTTACAGAGTTAAAAAAGGCGCGCAAGAAAGATAATTCTTATGTTTGTATGTTCTTTATAGATATGAATTCTATCTCACCATATCTGATTAAAGCGATTAAGTATGGGGTCGTGAACGCGGATTACAGTGTTTTTTTGTCGCACGTAAGAAACTCGGAAACGATTCTTTTGTATGAAAAGGCGCAACCAAACAAACCCATGGAATTGCCGACCATAAAAGTACAAATGAAGAAGGGCAAAGATGGCACGCTTGTTTATAGCGGTGGTTATTCCATTGATGGAACCTATAACGTAACAGAAAATAATTTCAGCGCAAAATATGCCGAAGATTTATTCAAGAAATGCAAACAAATGATTGCCAACAAGGAAATTTCAGGTTCCAGAATTGTAGGCAGATAAAAAGCCCCACTTGGGGTTTTTTTGTGCTATAATACTGTTGTAACACAGGATATATCAATGGCAGAAATAAAAATTATTTCATACGATAACGCAAATTCAGATACCGCGCGTGTATCAATTGTTGACACAATCCCAGCAGATGAAACATGTGTATTTTATCTTGGTGGTTCTGGCATTGATGACACTGACAAGGCTGCAAAATTAGCGACAATTGTTTCGCGTGAAATATTGTCCAGCATTACGAATATTCCAAATTATGCGGTTGCTTATGACAAAGGGGTTATAACTGCCGGCAATGGCAGGGTAAATAAAACTGCGATGGAACGTCAGATACAGTTTGACAGATATGGGCAGAATATATTAAAAGCCCCCGAAGAGCAACAGAATATTTATATAACACCAGATAATGCCGAAAGAGTATTTAGACAGAGTATATATCCTTTGATTAAAAAAAATGGTCGATTAATAACCGATAAATTATGTCTTATTGCGGACGGAAATCGGGAACAAATACACCAAGTCCTTGATTCTAAATTAGATAAAACCGCTGCGAAATTAAATCTTACAGATGCGGATATTAGTATTATAAAACGCGTACTTCGAAACAGAACTGTGGCATATTCAACGCATTTTAAGCCTAAATACATAGAAGATTTGTTTGAAAGGGTGTTGTTGCCAAGAATTACTGATATAAACGGGAACAAATTGCCGACAGATGTTGCACAAAGGCGTATCAGAAAACTTAATATTTTGGCGCATTGTCATGGCGCGTATGTTGCGACTATGCTGGCTGAAAAAATGCAACATAAGATGCAAGAGTTAGGCTATACAAAACAGGACATAGACGCAATACAATCTCAGTTATTGGTTGTTGCATTGGCGCCTGCGTGTCCATTGGGTAAAACCAAGACGCAATTCATTAGTTTTACTTCCGCATATGACGACAGGGTTCTGCGCCCAAAAAATTGGGTTTCGCAATATGTCCAAGAAAATCGTGTTTGCGATATTGACAGTGTCAATCAGTCAAAAAACAATTCTGTTTGGAATTTAAAAACAGGATTTCTGGATGGTAAAAACGGCGATGTATTCTATGTAAAGCAACGATTTGTTTTGGACGACATTGACGGCGAAAAAAAGATTAGTTGGAACGAGCATAATAGTGCGCATTATGAATCTAAAAATTTCACAGACGACGGCAGGTTATTGGCTGATATATCGCGCAACATAATTGTTTCTGGTATAAAGAATTCGTTATCCCAAGGAACTGATTTTATTCCTTTGCCCCCAATAGATGAATTAATACTTGATGGAAAAAACGATTCAGAACTATCTGCGGTATTTAAAAAATTAAAGCAAAATGGACACGAATTTTTAAAAACAGTCTGTGAATATGCAAAAGAAAAATTAAAAAAAATGATGCCAGAACCAACTATGGTCAGGCATCGTGATACAACAGAGCGACTATAAACAATTTTGCTTTATATACATCAGACACTGTTGCGACATATTGAATATAATGGGTGTAATTGTCTGCCATATTTTTTCAAATTCTAACTTTGCTTTTTGACCAATGCTTGGCTTAACATCGATATTATCAATTACAAAGTACTGATTTACAGTGTTGTAAAAATTGTCTGTATAGAATTGCCGATGTTTTTTATAGTCAGCATGTAGTGGTATTTGTTGCAACACAATATCGCGGGCGTGATTGATTTGACCGTTTCTTAGCATTGCAACAATACAGTACATATATGTAGTTGCCGCTAAATTGCAGTATTCTACGCATAATTGTTTGTCGGAAAAAGATTTTATTGCGGCCAACAGTGCGCGTTCTTTTATGTTTAATCCGTTGTATTGAGTATCTGGGTTTGGTACACGATACATATTTGCAGCCATACGCGCAGAAATCTCATCTAATAAATATGTTGCGATATATGTATAACAAATACAATCGACCTGATTAAAAGAGAATCCTTTGCTTGCATTGTGTGCATGATGGGCTTCGTGTTTCAAAGAAAAAGGCATTCCCTCGTTCGAGGTTTTTATAAGTTTATATAATTTATGATTTGGCGATAAATTTAATTCGCTGGCAATATCGTATTTATACAATATAACCTTATCACCATCTGGAACAGGTTCACCCAAGGCGTTCCATTTTGGTGCGTATTCACCGCTTGTCAAATATTCAAGATTTTGATATTCGGCGATGTTGCTTTTGTTGATGACAATGTTTTTATATTCGATAATCAAAATAACCTCGTTTTTTTGTAAAAATAGCACAAAAAACGAAAATGTCAACATTAAAAGAATGTATTTACAATAATTGGTGCGATAAAGGCGGTCATAACACCTGATATTACGATTGCCAGACTACTCATAGCGCCGGTTAACTTACCCATTTCCATTGCCTTGATAGTGCCGGCCGAGTGTGCCGAAGTTCCGATTGCAATTCCACATGATATCGGGCTTTGCCAGCCCATTTTTCTGCATAATATATCGCTAACTGATGCGCCTAAAATCCCTGTTATGATTACCGCAGATGTTGTAAGTCCTGTATTTCCACCCAGTTCTTGTGTTATTCCAATTGCAATTGCAGTGGTCGTAGAAATCGCAGCCAACGATTTTGCAATAATATCCCCCAGTCCCAATATAATACTTATAACAATGACAGAAAACACAGATGCCAAAGAGCCTACTAAGATTGCCAGCATAATCGGTGCGGCGTATTTCTTTAACACATCCAGATTTTTATACATTGGCACTGCAAAGCAGACTGTTACAGGTGTCAGAAAATAGGTAATATATTGTGCGCCATTATTGTATTCTGTGTACGGTATATTCATCAAAGTCAGAATTGCGACGATAATTGCGGTTGATGTCAACAGTGGTGTTGTAAAAACACTTGGCCATTTTTTATTAACTAAGACAGCAAAAACAAAGACCAGTAATGTTAGTGTTGTTCCAAAATAAGGTGTTGATATTATATGATTTATCATTTTTTATCCTGTGCATCTGCTTTGTTTCGCAAAAAGAATTCTGCTGTAACGGCCGTCATTATCATAGATATTACATATACTGCAACCAGCAGAATAACAATTTTCCACCAAGTGTCTTTAATTTGTGGCCAAACCTCTACAATTGCGACCGCGGGCCCTATAAAGAACAGCGCCATGATGCTATGCAACCATGTTGCGACATCATCAACCCACCTAAGTTTCACAATTTTTGTACACAGTGCCAAGAACAATAGGATTAATCCATAAATACTGCCTGCGATTGGTAACGGGATAATGCTTGCAACAATTTCCCCCAGCAAAACAAAAATCATAATAATTGCAAATTGGCTCAGGTATTTCATAATCTCTCCAGTAGTATGTTTTTAGTATTACAAAGATTGAATATTTCTGTCAAAGAATATTTTTTTACAGGAAAAGAATAATATTCGTTTTTGTTGCAAAATCAATAAACATATGCTACACATTAAACTAAATGGGAACACATATGACATCAAGTAATTCTAGCGAACCTGACCGAAGTACTAACAATCAAACAAAAAAAGCCAAACGTGCCAAAATAATAGGGCAAATTTTAAATGGTATTGGCGTTACTAGTCTGTTTTCTTTGGTTGGCCTTGCACTTACAGGGCATTTTAAAGATAATATAAAATATGCTTTATGCTTATATCTGCTTAGTGCTTTTTGTATGTCTATAGGCAGTATGTACCAAGAAAAGCACAAAGAAATCCTAAAAAATATTAGCAGACATAATCGTCAAAAATAAAACACAGGTCATTTCCTGTGTTTTGATGTGAATTTCTGATTTGTCCGGTCTTTTTTTGTTTTTTTTATCGTTTGTTTTGTGCGGCAATATAATCCAGAACATCCTTTAATTGTGCGGTTTGTATTGCTTTATTTGTTGCTGGTATATTTATTGGAAAGTCCGCAGTTTTATCTTTTTCTTTATTAATAGCGCGAAACGCAGGACGCGCCAGCGAAACAAAATTTCTGCCCGTTTTCTGAATAAAGGTTCTTGTGGTCATATCCCAGCAATCTTCATAGCATAGCCCACTAAGTGGACTGCCACCAATATGATATGTAAATTGATTGTTGTCGTGCCACAGATTGTCTTCCCACAGTTGTACCAGAACCCCCAGCGGTACAGATATCTCGCCAGTATAGGCACTGCCCGCGCCAATACCATCGATGCATACATTATAAAAGTTAGGGTTGTTCAATATGATATGTTTATTCTTCAAAATGATTTCAATATTATCGAACAACAAAGAAATCAATTTTTTTTCAGGCGTTGTCGCCTTTACAACAATTTTTTTCATAATAATTTCCTTTTTTAGTCCGTTAATGTGGGACAAGTCAGGTTAAATCCACATTGAATTCAGATAAAATCCTGAATTCACCACTTATGGTATCGCAATAAATTATAAAAGTCAATTTTTATCTTGAACGTGCTTTTTTTAGAATTTCGCAATAAACCTTCTGACCATTTTTTTCAAGTATTTTAAAGATATCGCTCAGGTCTTTATTGTTTTCGCATGCTAATTCTTTAACGGTTGGTATTGGACTGTTACTTGCAGAATTGCGCACAGCGTTCACCAACACATTTCCCGATATTTTTTTGATTGTTGCACCTTCTATGGTTAACAAATCATAGTCGTCATCATAATCTGTAAAATCATGTTCTAGTATGTTTGTATCAATTCCTGCGACATTTCGTTGAAACCACATATCAAATATTTGTGGTGCGATAAACACATTTCCGCATTTTTCCGAAAAAAATGAAAAAGATAATTTGTGTCTTTTATCTAATTTGTGCAAAATTTGCTGAAATATATTATAGTGCTCTATACTAAAATCCTTGGCAGACGCAAAGTTGATTACAGTAGATTTTGCGTTTTCCAGTGGGCAATGTGGTGCATGTGCGATGCACAACAGTTGTTTTTGAATTTGTTTTTTTTCAACACTTGTATATCCCAAATCAGTCATTGTCTTTTGCATCATTTCTTCTAGTTTTTGAAAAGTGTATGCGCCATGACAATGTGCCACAAAGTTTATTCTTCTGATATTTTGCATTGCGACCTGGACAGGTATTTTTTCTCCGTTTTTTTCTAATCGTGGTCGTATTGCGATTTCGAATAGTTCGTTAATATAATTTGGGTTAATGTTTTCTTGGGTATATACATCGTCCAAGGCGATATTGCGCCCAAATTTTTTCATTTGGATTTTACGCGCGTCCAGTGGTCTGCAACCCATTACACTATCGCCAAAGTCATAAACAACACTGTACACATTGACATCTGGCATATTTTCGTTTTCCAACTTCCTAAGTATTTTTTTTGCATATCCGTTTGCAGCCTTGGGTGTTGTTGTTCCGTCACCCCCCAGCACCACAACCACAGGCGTATCAACAGGGATTGTGTCTACAAATTTCCAATTGTTGTCTTTTTCAGATTTAATTCGTTGGCCAATTTGTATCCTGCTGCGCAACAATTCTGTTTGTTTCAGTTTTCGTGCGGCAATTCGTACAGTTTGCAGGTCAATGTTTTTTGTTTTTTGGGCCCTTAACAACAGTTCTTTTGCTTCGTTAGTATATTCTGGTATTTCGCAAATTTCTGACAACAGCAATACGATTTGTTTAGTCAATAAATTGTTTTCTGTATCTGTATTTAGTGTTTTCCTGATTATTTTTATAAAAGTTTCTGCAACAGATTTATCGTATGCAAAAATTTTATTCATCAGTTTATAAGCCTCGATTACATGTTCTTTGTTTTTTGTGTCAATGACAGATTCCAAGAAAGACAGAATATTGTTTCTAAGGTTTGTTTTGTTTTTATAAATAAAATTCAAGCCCGCATAAATTAAAACTAGTTTAAATTTATCGGATACATTTGCCAAATCCTTAAATAACTTGTGTGTTGTGTTGCCCATAGATGCGATAACGATTCCTGCGATTTGTTTGATATACAGGTAATCATAATTCTTTGATTCTGTCATTGATTTTTTTAGTTTTTCATACAGCCATTTTGTCAGGGCAGGGTGTTTTTTTATCAATTCACGTATGCCCTTGTCATCAAACAGCAAAACAGATGAATTTGTTTCTGATACTTTTTCAACAGATTGTTTGATTTCATCATCGCTAAGCCTGTTCAGCAGTTTAAAATAGCATTTTGAAACAGTTGGGTTCAGGTCCATAAAAAAGTCTATGGAATCAATCGTGTTATAAAAATCCTGTAATAATTGTCCTAGTGCTTCATTAGAATTTTCAATTCGTTCGACCAAGGCCTTAATTACTGTTTCTGATTCTGCAAAACGGTTTGTTGTCATAAAAAGTCCCTTAGTAGTTTAAAACAATAATAACACAAAAATAAAATATGTCAACATAATATACTAAAAAGTGTTGCTGTGAAAAAGTATTGAAGTAAAGTCAAAAAAATGCTATAATATTCAATAAATAAAATACTAAAAGAAATAATCGAAAGGCAAAGATAATGAGTGTTTTTAAAGACGACAAAGAAAGGATGATTGTCGATAAAGAGGCTTTGCAACGTGCGCTGGATGAATATAGTAATCCGGAAACACAAGAACAAGGAAAGGCACTAGGAGAGCAGTATCTGCAACTATTTGTTGAGGATAAACTTGATGTCTCAGAAGATTCACTTGATGTTTTTGCGAAAATAATAGAAACGTTTGGTACTGTTCTTGACCACGATGGTACATCTAAACTTACTAAACTTGGTGCGCAGGCAACCGCAAGGTATGAAGAAATAATCGCATCGTTAGAGAATGCAGAAAACGCGCTTGATAAAGAACGTATTTATTCATTAACATCTGACCAAAACCAAGTAAAGTTTGATATTGTAACACTTAAAATATATCAAGAAATGGGGTTGGTTGACGATGACATTGATGTTGCAAATCTAACCCCGCAACAGGTCGCAGAGAAGATAAATAGTGTTTTCCTTAACGTAAAGCAGCGCACAGAATATGCAGGCAGGTTCATAGATGTTATTGTCAATGATTCTGAATTGTTCGAAATAACACCGCCCAAGATTCTGACTGATGCATATATATTTAGCAAAGAACAAATGCGCAGCAATCCAAAAGATAAAAAGCAGGCTGAGCGTTTCAAGACTTTGGCAATGCGTATTGATTATTTAATCAAACACTTTGCTGAAAAGTCAGATTATTTTTATTCTGACCCATCGAATATTGCTGATGTTTATGCTGGATATCGCAAAATGTGCGATGTTCGTAACAAGGATTTAAGAAATTTAAAGTCTGATAATGACGCGACAAAGGAATACAAGGCAGATGTCAGAAAATCCATTGATGACACACAGAAACGACTGGAAGAAATTGTTTCTTTATATTCTGAAATTTGGAATTTAAAGGATATAACGCCAAGTGATGCCTCGAAACTTGATGCGCGTTGGTCTGAAATATCAGAAAAATTAAAAGATGTTGAATTAACCGATGATATCTTGGCCACGCTGGCGAAATATGAATTTTTAGATAATGACGGCAAACCTATGCCACAGTTTGTGGATGAAGATGGTGGGTTGCATAATGACTTTCAACCTGGGTATAAATTAAATCCAGATGGCAGATTAAATCGCATTATTTCATTGGCTAAAAACGATATTACAATGCGTAATGTTGGAAAATTAGATGTTGATGTTAATGATCTGGATTTGACAGCAATGTTATTTGACAGGGTTCCCTGGAAAATGGCAGAAATATCTGTTCCAGACCAAGTTATATCTGGAATAGAAAGCAAACCGCAGGTAATGTTATCCCAGCAAGATGTTGATGAATTTTGGGCGGAAATAGAAACCAACGGCGGGCAAATTACAGATTCTGGTTATCAGGCCGCATTGGATGCTCAGGTTAATCAGGTGGCTGGCTTTGCTGGTATGGTGGCCGACAGGGTTGGCGCTGACAAACCTATTGTTATGCGTCCTTTTGATGCCGTTGCGGATATAGATAAACTGGCTAAATCCAGAACCGAGCAGGCAGGTGCAGCAGAACGAAAACAGAAAATTGGTTTCTTTAAACGTGGAATCAAGAATTTTGGTGCTGCCGCTGTTATGTCTGCCGGACTGACTTTTATTGGCAAAGCCACTGGTGTTGCATATGCAGGTGCCGCGGTTGGAACTGCAATCGGTATAGGCAATATGATTGTCCAAGGCTTTAAATGGCGCAAGGAACAAAAAAAGCAGGGAAGACCGCATGGTTTAAAGGCGTTTTTCTCGGATAAACGCAATTGGGGACCTGCTGTATCGTCTGGATTGGGGGTTGCTGCTGTAATCAGTATGGCAACAGGAAATCCTGAATTAGCGGCTGGTTTTGGTATTGGTGCGATGGGTGTTGGTGGTGTTTCTGCTGCCAAGGCGGCATATGATGATGCAATCAATGCTGGATATACCAAGGGACAGGCATTGGCTGGCGCAATTGCGGTCGTTGGTATGACATTTGCTGGTGGTTTGGCTGGGCGTGCTGCAATGAATGGTGTTATCAATTATGTGAACAATAATACCGACAGCAATTTATTTAAAACAGAACAGACTACAACAACAACACGTGAAGCGGGGACAACGCGCGTTTACAACGATGGTGTAATCGAGCAACACAAGGAAATGATGTTGAAAAATCACTGGGAAACCCCTCAATCATTAGACACCAGAATAAATGGGTTGATGGACAGTGGTTTATCATACGACGATTCAATGCGTTATTTATTGGCGTGGCATGATGCGACTGATCATAACCTTGGGCCTGGGTATTTCAACAGCATTGGTATGACGGCAGAATCGTTATCAGCGTTGCGTGGATCGATTAGTGGAACCGTTGTAAATTTAACACCAGAATCAATCGCCGCGTTTGAGCATTTTAATCCGCATATTTCTGCAACGAATACGGTTGGCTATTTTGCGGGTGCGCCTGTTAGTTATGATTTACCAGGAAACGCCGCCTATGACAGCAATGGTGTTTTGATACCTGGCAAAGAAGTCTTTTCTACATACGTAAATAACGGCGGGTCAGTATTTAATGATGTTCCAATTATATCAACGGAAACGAACAGTATATTCACACCAAATGAATTAGCGAATCCAGCAGGAATAGGGGCGCTTGGTATTTATGAGCCACGCGTTCTTCCTGCACAATATCTAAGTCGTTTGCGTGATCGTGCGGGGGCGTTGGCGGACCGCAGTAACAAGATAATTCCCGCATCTAATGACGGAAAAACAGACAAAGAAAAACCTAATGGTGAAAATAATCCACCAACAGATACACATTCTGGCGATGAAAATCCACCAACGGGTGGCCCCTCAGACGCGAAATCCAAAAAGAAAAAACGTGGATTTTTCGGCACTTGTAAAGATACGACATATAAAATTATGCAAAGTGTCTATAACGGATTACTAAAAATACAAAAAGGAGTACATAACATGAAACTAAAAAAAATACAAAATCAAAGTGAACGTGCAATTGAACGCGCAAAAGGCATAAAAGATCTTGCAGACGCATATGACGGTATGTCGATTGATGAAATCAATGAAGTTACCTTAAAAGATGCAGCAGCCATAGCCGCTCAAAACGAAAAATTAAAAAAACGTTTGGGTGAAAAGCGTCTGCAACTCTATTCTAAATTTGAATCAGCAAATTTAGAAAAAAGATTTGAATACAAGGCTCGTATAGAGTTTATCGATTCTCTAATGAGCCAACTTGATGCATTTGGTGCAGATACCGAAGGTCTTGACGCCAAGGAACGTCTGAAAGTTCTAAAGGAACTTGAAAAATCAGCAGATGATATACTAATGGGGCGCACGAAAAGAAATATCCTAAGACGTTTAGAGGAAATCCAAGGAAAGGGTGGCTACCTAAGAAAGTGGGCGCAAAACTGTATACAAGTATTCAAGGGACTTGGTGACACAACCCCAGAAGATATTAAAAACGCAGAAAATGATAATGAGTTAAAAAAAGTCAAATCAAAAGGGGCTATATTTGAAACAGGAATGATGAATATTACGGCAATTATGAACGATAGTGGGCTTTCTGCTGAAGAAAAGCTAGAAAAAATTGAAGCTATACATCAACAAATGGAAGCAGCAACACGTTAAAAACAAAAAGACCCAAAAAAATGGGTCTTTTTTTTAAGTGATTTTTTTGAAAAAAGAGCCCAGAAATCTGGGCTAATCTTGGCTCGGGCAGTTGGACTCGAACCAACGACATACGGATTAACAGCAAGTTCTTGATTTCAGGACTTTTTTACGATGTGTCGTGTTGACCCAGATTCCCGCCACTTTTTGCACATATCTGTGTATGCGCCGTATAGCTGTTTTTTAGTATGTAGCAATTATGTAGCAAAAAAATTGCACTATCGTGTAGCCAGATGTGTCAAAAACATACAAAATACAGAATGTGTAAAACAACATTTTGTTTTGGTCAAGCATCAAAATGGGCGTTTTAGATGCTTGACTTATTATATTTTTAAGCTAGAATTATAGAAGAAACAACACAAAAAATAGCGGTTATTACAATGACAGAACAAATATCTTTTTACAATACGATGTCCAGAGCTATCGACAAAGTGGAACCAGTAGATGGCAAAGAAGTGAAAATGTATTGCTGCGGTCCAACAGTTTATAATTATGCCCATATTGGAAATTTAAGAACATATGTTTTTGAAGATTTGTTGGCAAAAACAATTCGTTTGGCCGGTTATAAATTGAAACATGTTATGAATATAACGGACGTGGGACATTTAACCAGCGATGCAGATGTTGGTGATGATAAAATGTTGCTAGCGGCCGAAAGGGAAAAAATGCAAGTGCTGGAACTTGCTCGTAAGTATGAAAAGGTGTTTTTTGATCATACCGCTGCTTTGGGAATAAATCGTCCTGATGTTGTTGCACGTGCTACGGAACATATTCCAGATATGATAGCTTTTGTAAAAAAATTAGAAGAAAAAGGTTTTGCATACTTTTCTAACGGTAATGTGTATTTTGATACATCTAAATTCCCAAATTATGGGCAATTATCTAAACAAAATCGCACTGAATTAAAACACGGTGCCAGAGTAGAGCAAGATGAAAACAAGCGGAACCCATCTGACTTTGTATTATGGTTTACAACATCAAAATTTGAAAATCAGGTATTACAGTGGGATTCACCGTGGGGACGTGGCTATCCAGGTTGGCATATTGAATGCTCTGTTATGGCGATGAAATACTTAGGTGAGAGAATAGACATCCATTGTGGTGGTATAGACCATATTACTATTCATCACGAAAATGAAATTGCCCAAAGTGAGGCTTATTTGGGTCATAAATGGGTTAATTGTTGGATACATGCGGCTTTTTTGCAGATGAAAGATGGAAAAATGTCTAAATCAAAAGGTGAGTTTTTAACTTTGGATACATTGATAGCCAAGGGTTATAAACCAGAACACTACAAATATTTCTGCTTGACCTCTCACTATAAAACGTCTTCTAATTTTAGTTTTGATGCGTTAGATGCTGCTAAAAATGCTTACGAATCTTTGGTAAGCAAAATTAAAGAGCTTAAACAGTCTGTATCAGACAATAAAACCGTGGATATTGAATTAGAAAGTTCTTATATCAAGAAATTCAATAGCTTTATGTTTAATGATTTAAAAACACCGCAAGCATTAGCGGTTGTTTGGGAAGTGTTGAGAAATCCAGCGATGCCACCAAAATCTAAACTGAATTTTATGGAACATACAGATAAAATTTTTGGTTTGTCGTTGGAAGGCATAATAAAAGAACGCGAAGCGGAATTGATGTTACCAGATAACATTTCTAAAATCATAGAACAACGTCAACAAGTTAGAATGGCGAAAGATTGGAAAAAATCTGATGAATTGAGAGATGTATTGCTTGATAAAGGGTATGGGATTAAAGATTTACCTAATAATCAATTCCAAGTATTTGCTCTAAAAAAAAATTTAATTGAACGTTAATTTGTAAAAAACGCACTTGATTTAGTGCGTTTTTTTCTTGCCTGTATGTCACGTACAACAAAAAAAGCCGTCACCAGACGGCTTTTTTATTTTACAAACGACTAGTCATCGCTAGTGCAAGTACAAAAATTCGCTTCTTCAATAATCACAACCTGTTGAGCGGTTTTTTGCTTGGTTTGAGTTTTGTTTTTAGTGGTTTTAGTTTTTGTTGCCATGATAATCTCCTTGGGTAGATTGGTTTGCACACCTTACACGGTACAATAGCATTACCGTTTTGTCAAGGCTATTATTACGTTAAAACTCTTGATTTTTCTAGAAAACATTGCTAATCTGAACCGTAATAGGTTTTCAAGAGGAAGCGTATGCATCTAAATGAGTTAACACATGTCACCTTTGCTATAACAAAAAAATGTAACTTATCTTGCATTTGGTGCTATGAAAATGCATCAAGAAATAGCAAAGAAGTTAAATTATCAGATGTTAAATCTGTTGTTGATCAGTTGGCAAAATTACCTCGATTAAAAAGGCTTGTTTTTACGGGGGGAGAACCCTTTATGCATAGCAATATAAGGGAGATTTTAGATTATTGTTTTGAGAAAAATATCAATCATGTGCACATAACGACTAATGCTACATTAGATATTGAGAAGGTTTTAAAAGATTATGTAGGTAAAAATTTGTCGTTAAGTGTAAGCGTTGATGGTATGGAAGATGTGCATGATGCTATTAGAGGGAAGGGAACTTTTAACAAAACCATTTCAAATATTCAAAAAGCTATTGCGTTGGGTTTTGCTGTAAGTGTGACAACAACGGTATCAAAAAATAATATTGAAGCTGCCGCAGCCTTGGCAGATTTCTTGAAAGAATGCGGAATAGTAAATTTAAAATTCCAAAGAATGCGTTCCCTGGGCAAAGGTGCCACACAGAATGATTTGGTATTGTCTCAAAAAGATAACAAGGTTCTCACAGAACGTATTCTCAACATAAAAAAAGAAACGGCTGGTAAGATTGGTGTCGGTTATAAAGATCCATTTTTGAATACAATTGATTTAGAATATCTTGATAAGTATAAAGATATGCTAGATAGTTGTATTTGTGGCGGTTGTAGATGTGGTATGAGTTATTTGTTTATAACTGTAGACGGTGATGTGCACCCTTGTCCATTCTTGGAAATCAAATTAGGTAATGCGTTTTCTGAGAACATAGGCGATATTTGGTTAAATTCTGAATTATTACAAGCTTTTAGGGTAAAAGAAAATTATAACAAATGCAAAGACTGCAAGTTTTGGGGTGTTTGCCGCGGTTGCAGAGCAGAGGCATTTATCCATACCAAAAATATTTTTGGAGATGACCCTGGATGTTGGAGAAATTGACCCTTAAAGAGCAGAACGCAATTTCACAACTTGCTAAAACCGTTGGTACGGTGATTATGGTTATTGTTTACGGTTCCAGGTTGCACAAACTTAAAACTAATGATATTGATGTCATATTTGTATGTGAATCAATAACATGCCTTGCTAAAATAAATACCGTAAATAATGAGATACTTGCAACTAGTGGAATAAATATTCATCCGTTTATAATACCTTTGCACACGTTGATGTACAAGTTATCCTTGGGTGACCCACAGACATTGACATTTTTGAAATATGGTTTCATACTAAAAAATCTTTTGTTTACAAAGACATTTTTATCTGACTATATATCAAAATTGACCACAAAATCCGAAATTTATGAATTATTATTACAGAAATTGGATGATTGTTTGTTGAATATAAAAAAATGTTTTAATTACAGGGATGCAAATTTTATTTTAATATCTATATGCCAATTGATTTGCAGAGATAACGGTTTTATTCCTCGCTTTCCAAATGGGGGTTTGTTTGAACAGGCGGCTTCATTATGCCCCAAACTAAGCTTTTTGATATTAGAAACAGCATCTGATTATAAAATAAACAAACGTTCATCTGAAAACACAATTAAATTGATGGAAAAGCTTATTCAAAACTATAAAAACCTAAAGGAATTATAATGGCTACTAAAAATACGTTTTTATTTTACGATAAGAATAGCAGAAAAGCCTTTGTCGCAAAAAACGTTCAAGGCACTTATAAAAATAATCCTGAATTGATGAACGAATTGGCAAAACACAACATTTCTGATGATAGTTTAAAAAACGGTTCTGTTTCTGTGATAAAAGCAAATAAGAATTATTTTCAAGCTCCGCATCAAATAATGATAGAGCTTACAAAGAAATGTAATTTTAAATGTATTTATTGTTGCGTAGATTGTGAACATAATGTGTGTAATAACGATTTAACCCATGAAGAGTTTATACGGCTTATAGAAGATATTGTTAAACTGAAACCGAACATTGTGACATTTACTGGGGGCGAACCGTTTTTAAGGGAAGTTACCCATAATGATTTATTTGATGCGATGGAAATATTAACAAATAATGGTATCAATTGTGAGATATTTACGAATGGTTCTTTAATAAGTCGATATGCTGATAGAATAGGAAAGTTAAACATTCACAATCTGAAAGTATCTATTGATACTGTTATTGAAGCCGAGATGCATAAAATCAACCAGGTTATTGATCAACTGGAAAACGTCAAAAAAGGTATAGAGATTTTGACAAAAAACCACATTTCTTTTAGTGTGAATGCGGTTATTTTAAAACATAACTGTGATAATATTGATAAATTGATGGAATACTTATCAAAGCAAAGCATCAGAACTCTTGTCTTTATCAGAGCTTTACCATGTGGAAGTGGTGAACGCATCCAGCGAAATTTATTAACAAATACAGAATGGGAACAATTCATAGATAAAATATCTGGTCTTTCTAAAGAATACGGTTTTGATATGATTGATACTGGCAGGCAATCTTGCCCGTGTTGTAACATATTTAATACATGTGCTATGTGCAAAGCAGGAATTAGCTTTATGTTAATTAAACAAAATGGGGAAGTTTATCCTTGTGGATCTGCAACTAGTAAAAATATGGGCAATGTAAAGCAAAAAAATGTTGGTGAAATATGGAAAGATGCTGTTTGGAATGAATGTCGTTGCAACGGTGTGACGTGTATAACAAAAAGAAAAGATGTTATTACGTTGAAAAAAGTTTAAGACTAGGTATTATTATGAAAAGTGAATATATAGAACAGTTTATTTGGGACAAAATTTTTTCCAAAAAGATTGCCAGTAAAAAATTATTTAATAAAAGACCGCAGCTTTATGGAAAATTGCTAAATGATGATACCATAGAAATACTAAATGAGATATTAAAAGATAACAATCATATTTCTGTAATAGAGGCAGGTTGCGGTTCTGCTAAAAAAACTTTTAATTTAGCATTATCAAATACAAACGTAAATCAAATCACAGCTTTAGATATATCTGCTCAGGCTTTGAATTATGCACGACAAATAACCCCCGATGCTCTTAAAAACAAAACAAAATATGTTCAAGCTAGTATTATGAATACTCCTTTTAAGGCCAGATCTTTCGATTTGGTATGGAATTCTGGGGTCATAGAACATTATTCTGAAGCGGAAATAAAAAAGATTATAAGAGAAATGTTTCGTATCACAAAAAAGAACGGCTATATCGTCGTTGCTATACCTAATATGAAAAATATTGCTGTTATAAAAGCTGCTTTTTTAGGATTACCTTTGTGTAGAAAATATCTGAAGTTCATAAAAGGATATCGCAATACCACTGAGATTTTATATAAAGACAAAACAATCAAGAATATATTACAAAATACGTTACAAAGAGATGTTGTACTAAAATACGCTGGTGGAGCAGGGTTGATTGGGGTACCAGATTTTATTATCAAAGGCTTGTACAAATTCAGTAAAAACTCTCGTTTTTCTTTTATGTCATTTTTCATAGTAAAAAAATAATACGTCTTTGTAAAAGACGTAATTTTTTAATTATTTGTGATAGATATATTAACCGATAAAACTAAAATCTGTTTTAGGAGTAATTTTATTTATCGTTTCAACCAATAAATTTATCGTAGATTGCACATCTTCAAACGAACACATTTCTGATGGAGAATGCAAATAACGACATGGGATACTGACCAGTGCAGAAACAACCCCACCACGAGACAATTGAAGTGGTTCAACATCCGTGCCAAATGGTCTGCCACTGGCTTCAACCTGATAATCAATATTTTTTGTTTTCGCTGTTTTTTTCAATAGCTCAAACAATTTTGTGTTGATATGTGGTCCGCGTGCAATCACCCCACCATTTCCAAGTATTACTTCTGCATCTGGAACTGAATCAGGTGTATCATTTGTAGGAATCACATCAACCGCAAACCCCACATCTGCTTGCGCTAAATATGCAGCAGTTTTTATGCCGCGTACACCGACTTCTTCTTGTACAGAGGCGATTGCTTCTACTGCAACAGATAATTTTTGCTTAGACAACTTTCTCAAAACTTCTAGTGCAATAAACGCACCGACTTTGTCATCACATCCACGGCAAGAAAAAGTGTTGTTTTGTAATTCTATGTATCCTTGATACAAAACCATTGAATCGCCAATTTCTACCATTTTTTCTGCATCTTTTTTACTTGTGGCCCCTATATCTATAAACAAATCTTTTAATTTTGATGCAGGTTTGGTGTCTTCTATCTTGTGAATAGGTTTTTTACCAACAACACCAAACACTAATCCTTTTCTGGTCTTTATCATGACCCGCTGACCTATTACAACCTGAGCATCCCATCCGCCAATTGCTCCAACTCGAAGAAAACCATCATCTGAAATAGTTCGTATTATAAGACCAATTTCATCACAATGTCCAACAACTACTATTTTGCGTTTTGCGTTTGGGTTAATTATAGCATGTGCAGAACCAACGGGGTCTACATAAACATTTTTAGTTATCTTTTTTGCTTCTTCAACCCAGGTTTTAACAATGTCTTGTTCGCATCCAGATGGAACAACCGTGCCTAACAGCTTTTTAAGAAATTCTTTATTTGATATTTGTTGTTTTTTTGTTGCCATCGACATTCCTTTTTTTGAAAACACAGAGTATAAACCCATACCTTTTTCGATTATTAAACAAAAAAAACGAACACGCAACTTTAATATGTTATTATACTTCTTTTTGCGTAGTAAATATGTAGATTTTTTGTTTTATGGCTGTAATTAGCCACAGAAAACACAAAAATATTAACAGACACACGGACTAAGATGTTGGTTTCCTGCGGTTTTTAAGAAATTATTTGTTGTGACGTACGTACTAGTCCGTATATTTGAGTATATTTTTGGTAAAAATAGTTGTTTTAGAAGTTTTATAAACAATCAATATTTTATCAAAATTCCGCAGAAATCCGCAGTGTTCCGCATATATAATCTGTCCGTTTTTTTTGACATACGGATTAACAGCAAGTTCTTGATTTCAGGGCTTTTTTTACGATATGTCGTATTGCCCCAGATTCCCGCCACTTTTTGCACATATCTGTGTATGCGCCGTATAGCTGTTTTTTAGTATGTAGCAATTATGTAGCAAAAAATTTGCACTATCGTATAGCCACAAGTGTCTAAATCATACAAAAGAGAGAATTGACCTACGGAAAATATATTGAAAATAATGGGAATATTTGCTACGGTTTTCCCAAGAAAAATAATAAAAATTAAAAGGTACTACAATATGTTTAAAGAAGAAATAAAAGCAGAAATTAAAGATCTTATTGAATCATACAAAATCTTACAATACGCCTACGTGTTTCAAAATGCAGAAGCTTTTGAGTTTGATGGCGAATTTCCAAAGGAAGAACAAGATAAATTGAAAAAGATCAATGTTCCAGAAAAATACCATCAATATTATGTAAAGGCATTGCGTTTGATACATATTGTGATCCCAGAACGTGAAACCGATTTTGTAAATCTTAATAATAATGCCCAAAGAATGAGATCCAGGGATTTTGATATAGATAGCTATGATTTGACACTTGGTATACAGGGGATATTTAAATCTGGGAGTTCTGATACATATAAACGTCAAACAGCAACATTATTACAGCAACAACAATACATTTTAAAAAGTGCCTTGAACATCATAGATTCTAAAATTTATGATTTACAGGGGGAGCTACAATATGACATGTTTATGCATGAATTAGATGCTGCAGAACATTTATTGAAAAACAAATTTGTTCGTGCAGCTGGGGCGATGTGCGGGGTTGTTTTGGAAGGACATTTGAAATCGGTGTGTCTTCAACACGAAATAAAAATTACAAAGAAAGACGATTTGTCAAAATATAATGATTATCTGAAAAATAATGGAATAATAAAACAGACAAGCTGGCGTAAAATACAATATCTCACAGACATTAGGAATTCTTGTGATCACAAACGTGATGTAGAACCTACGGTAGACCAAGTTTTAGATTTGATAAATGGAACAAAACAGATAATAGCAGAGGTTGCATAAAAGGGGGTGTTATATGAGACTTGGTGAAATAAAAAATATATTGGATAAGTATTTAACTCCAGAGCATATAATTGCGCTGGATGTTGAAAATAATAGGGCCTATGGCAATCAATATGTTGTTATTAAAAATTATAACAAGTTGATATTCATAGAAAATTTTGTTGCAGAACAAGGGTTGATCGTGCAAGGACGAGAAGTGTTTTTAAACGCAACTCAGCCGAATAATCCAAATGCTTCAGAAGTAATAATGCAAACTGGTGTTGTAAACCAAATTTCGCAATATATAAATGCATTAAATCAGTTCGTTAGGATTTATTATTTGACTTTGAATATCATGGTGAAACCACAAGACCCGCAATTATTAAATATTAAACTGCCAGATAGAGACAATTTTTCTATCAAAGATATGGAAAAATTGATGCAAAAGTTGCACGTGATACTGAATGGGATTTCTGAAGCAATAGATGTTCCTGCATCGTTTGATATTGTTGGTGTTGATTCTGGTAGTAAGTGGATTGAGATTAAAGTAA
>JAFXFG010000008.1 GCA_017520675.1 Alphaproteobacteria bacterium | reverse complement strand
TAAATTTTTTGGCCCATCAACATTGATTTGTTTTGCATTCAAAGAATCGCTCTGTGCCATATCAACCGCTGTATAGGCCGCACAATTAATAATCAAATCAATGTTGTTGTCTTTAACAAATTTATTAACTTCATCTGCATTTGTAATATCCAGTGTTTTTACATCTGTGCAAATTGCATCTGTCAATAAATCCGCAAGGCATCGTCCCAATTGTCCATTACAACCTGTTATCAATAACATCTTTCAGCCTTTTATTATTTTTATCTTTATCGGAAATTATTATTTTATCGGCAGGTATTTGCCAATCTATACCGATATCTTCATCATCAAATGCGATTCCTAATTCAGAATGTGGCGCATACAAGTTATCGCATTTATATGCAAAAACTGCCGTATCAGACAGCACCGAAAAGCCATGTAAAAAACCGCGCGGTATAAATAATTGTCTATTGTTTTCATCGCTTAGTTCCACTGCGACATACTTACCAAAGTTTGGTGAATCTGGTCTAAAATCAACTGCGACATCCAGAACGCGCCCTTGCAATACCCGCACTAATTTTGCTTGTGCGTGTTCACCCGTTTGGCAATGCAGTCCGCGAATAACCCCATAACAAGACTTAGATTGATTATCTTGAATAAAATTATTAAGAATCCCGTTTTGTTTAAATTCTGCCTCGTTATAACTTTCAAAGAAGTATCCACGTGAATCTGTAAAAACACGTGGTTCAACAATAATAACGCCATCAAGTGCTGTTTTTATAAAGTTCATATTCCTTTCCTTTTCTTTTCTTTACAATGTTTATGTATTAAACAAGAAATGACAAATATCGCCATTATTCATAACATAATCACGACCGACCAGGCGCATTTTTCCGGCTTCTTTAACTGCGACCTCGCCCCCCAGTGCGATAAAGTCAGATGGTGTAATAACTTCTGCCCTAATAAATCCGCGTTCAAAATCAGTATGTATTTTACCTGCGGCCTGTGGTGCAGTCATCCCAACAGTAATTGTCCATGCGTGTGCTTCTTTTGGGCCGATTGTATAGTATGTCTGCAACCCCAGTGTTTTATAACCTGTTTTAATAACCTTATCCAGTCCAGATTCAGTCAATCCTAAATCATCCAGAAACATTTTTCTTTCGTCTAAATCAACGATTTGCGATATTTCCATTTCAATCTTAGAAGAAATAACCAAAACATCTGCAACTTTACCGAATTTTTCTACAACCATATCAGAATACTTATTACCACTTGCTGCAGCAGATTCTTCAACATTACACACATAAATAACAGGCTTGGCAGTCAGTAAATTAAAAGGATGGGCATCAATACCGCAATCGCGTGCAGGTATTGATTTTTCAAGATTAGTCTTTATTGCAATCGCATCAGACAATAACTTTGCTGCCTCTTTATCCAGACCGCGCGCTTTTTTTTCCAGATTTTTAATTTGTTTTTCCAGACTTTCAATATCTGCTAACATCAATTCTGTTTCAATCGTTTCAATATCAGCAATTGGGTCTATACGGCCATTTACATGGACTATATCATCATTTTCAAAGCAACGCACGACATGAATAATTGCATCAGTTGACAGGATATTCCCCAAGAATTTATTTCCTAATCCTTCACCACTTGATGCACCTTTAACCAATCCTGCGATATCAACGATTTCCAGTTGTGTTGGTATAATTTTTTGTGAACCTGCAACACGTGCCAGTTCGTGTAAAGTTTCATCTGGCACGACAACGCGGCCTGTATTAGGCTCAATCGTGCAAAAAGGATAATTTTGCGCATCTGCTGCCGCGCTTTGTGTCAATGCATTAAACAAAGTTGATTTACCAACATTTGGCAGACCAACAATCCCACAGTTGAATCCCATTTTAAAATCCTTTATAATGTGCTTAATATGTCATACATCTGGAATGAATTCAACATAAAAACTTTTCCTGCGGAAACTATTGTTTACCGCGATGGTATTTATTGTCCTGAATTATCCACCCTGCCCGATGGCCCAATTGCAAAGCGGTATGATTTACCGGTTCATATTATATATATTGGTGAAATTGCCGGTAAATGCCGGTTAAATATTGAACTTGGTGCTGATAATCAAAATGTTATCATAAGTGCCAGTATAAAAAATAAAAAGCCGGCTTTTTTTGATATTTTTATAAAAAATGCCGGTGAAAATTCTGAAATCAAGGCAAATATAATGATGCAAAATATGGGCAGTGAATTAAATTATAATTGTGATGCCAGACATATGTTAAAAAATACGGCTATTTTTGTAAAAAATAAACTTTTTGCCGGTAAAAATTCTGTTTCAAAATTATCAGGTGTATCGATAATTGATAAAGATTGTCCAAAATGTAAATCTGATATGTCATTTGTTGCAATGGTTGAACCAGGGGCAAAAACTGAATTTATGCCGGCACAACGAATATCTGCTGAACCGATTTGCGCAGATCACAGTGCGGCAATATATTGTCCAACAGATATGCAGATTACATATTTGCGTGGTGCGGGGTTATCAATAAATGAAATACATGATGTTATGCGTGAAGCGTTTTTAAATGATTATGAATAAAAAACACCGGCTTTTTTTGTAAAAATGTTAAAAAAAGCCGGTATTTTTTTTATTTTTTATTTCTTCTAAATTCATCCAGTGAAACAACACGACCTGGGTCGGGTACAGTATCAGGCTTTTCTTCCAGCGGTAATTCTATATCAGAATTTTCATTATCTGGTTGGATTTTATTTTGAAAGGACAACATAAAGTCAACAGATGGGTCTTTAAATTCAACCAATGCAGAGAAAGGAATACGAATAAAAAATGGTCGTCCATCAAAAGTTAATTGTACACCAAACTCTTTATCTGAAACATTCAGGTTATTATAAGAATACTGTAACACTATTGTCATCAGGTCTGGATATCTAATGCGCAAGAAATCGGGCAACACCACCCCATTATCGCGTGTTCTAAATGTTATATAAAAATGTGTTCCGTCGCCCAATCCGTTAAATTGTGCGTGTATAAGCGCTTCTTTCACAACTGTTTTCAAAGCACTATCTAATAAAGTTTGATAATCTATTCTTGACATAATTTTTTCTCCGCGTGTAGTATATTATTTATTTCGCCACCAAGGCAAGTAACAAATTTTGCATTTGGTACATCTGCAAAAACAGATTCGTCCAGACCGGTTGCCCAGACTTGTGCATGTGATTTTTCTAATGACAAAAACATATTTAATCTGGCTGTTGCGTCAAGGTGCGCTGCCGCTTCGTCCAGCAGCACAAGAATATGATTTGATGTTTTTGTATAAACCAAATGTGCATGCGCCAATATTAAATCGATTAAGACGGTTTTTTGTTGTCCTGTGCTGGTTAGATGTGCTGGCAATTCTAATTCCTTATTAAACACACCAAAGTCAGATTTATGTGGTCCATCCAGAATCATTTTATCATTAATTAACACACGATTATTCTGCAAATAAGCCAGATAAGCGCGTTCTGCATCGCCTGCGGTCATACCATCGATTAGCATTTTTTCTGTCATACCGGATACAGATACTGCGCACCGCGACAAGAAATAATTTAACTGTCCTGCGTATTGAATTCGTGCAACAGAAATCGCAACACAAGTACCGGCTATTTGGATATCCAGTGCGTCCAGCCAATTAGAATCCGCGCCATTTTTTAGTGCGATTGCGCGTTCTGTTAACAATTTTGACAATCGTGCAGTACGACCAGAATGTGCAGAATCAAAACTAGAAACAAGTCTATCGAAAAAAGCCCGCCTATCAGATGCATTATCGACAAACAGTCTATCTTCTTTTGGGGTTATCCATACAGCGCGTAGATGTTTTGACAGGTCTGACAAAGGCGCATTATCACCATCTATTTTTGCGCGCCTATTTGAATCGCCGCTAAGATAACTAACGGATAATTCTGTTTCGTCAGACAAATTTGCAAAGACACTAAAACCACCGTTACCGTCAAATCGCGCCATATCCTGCATTTGTGCGCCCCGCATACCGCGTTCTCCGGACAGAACAGATAGTGCCTCTAATACAGCAGTTTTTCCAGAACCGTTTGGACCAGTGATAACAATATTGTGCTGACCACAGGTATCTATTCTGCTGTTTTTATGATTTCTAAAATCTGTAAGGCTTAACGATGTTATCATAACGCGTATGATACAAAAATAAAAAAAAGCCCGCAAGGGCTGATTTACTTAATTTGGAGGCCTGGGTCGGAATCGAACCGGCATACAAGGATTTGCAGTCCTCTGCATAACCACTCTGCCACCAGGCCGTTATCAAGCAATGGTATAATATAAAAAAATAAATTGTATTTCAACATAAAAATTAGTATTATTATAACAAAAGTTAAGCGAGAGAGAATATATATGAAATACAGTTTGTTATTACTTATTTTTTTATTGCCTATTGCATCATATGCCGCGATTGATGATTGTATGACGCGCACAACCATACCGGATGAACAACTGGATTTAAAGCAGATTATTGACTTAGGGTTATGCAGAAATCCTCAAACTGCGGCTGCTTTTTTATCGTATGAGTCTGCCAGAATGTCAAAGAACGCGGGTTATGCAGATTATTTACCCAGTTTGAATTTAGGTGCAAATGCGTCTTTGCCATACAGAAATGAACAGTGGGGTGATTGGTCGTATGGTGCATCGCTATCTGCATCGTATTTGATTTTCGATTTTGGCAAGCGTTTATCGGATTTAAATCAAACGATATCTGCTTGGCGTGCCAGTGGTTTTGACTATGATGAAAGTGTACAAAATTATGTATATTCTGTTATTGGGTCGTACTATTCATTATTAAAGGCACAGGCTGATGTTAAATCCGCAGAAATGATGCACAAGGTTGCAAAGACTGCACACGAAACTGCACAAAAAAAATTCAAAGCCGGTGTTGTTGCCAAGGCTGATGTTTTGCGTGCTGATACTACCTTGGCCAGTCGAAATTTAGAGGTAGAGCGTGCAAAGAACAATCTAAAAATCGCCAAAGGTACATTATTAAGTAAATTGTCATTTGCAACAGACCAAGATATACAAATACAAGACTTGCCTGCGGAATTTGGGACTCCCCAAGAAACAAAAACATTAGATGAATTATTTGAACAGGCGCAAAAAACAAGGCCTGATATATTGCGTGCGACTGCAAACAAAGATTCTGCATGGCATCGCAGAAACAGTATGTTGTTAAGTAACTTGCCATCTATATCTGCATCTGCATCGGTATCTTGGAACGACAACCCGTCTGAAACATTTGGGGCCGGTCAAGATAATATAAGTGGCAGTATTGGAATTCGTGCATCAATGCCATTGTTTGCAGGATTTGCAAATATGTATAATGCCCGCGCTGCACAATATAATTACGAACGTGCTGTTGAACAAGAAAGGTCTATTAACGACAATGCGAATCTTGATATATTTACAGCCTATCATAATTACAAGACCGCATTAAATGTTCTTACCCAGACGGAAACATTATTAAAGTCTGCAACCGAAAGTGAAAAAGTAACTGCCGGCATGTACAAGGTTGGTCGTGCTACGATGCTAGACTGGCAAACTGCGCAATCAGAACTGGTTGATGCGGAAAAGCAAAATAATGCCGCCAAATATGATTTGTTCACAAAGCGCGCTGCTGTTGCATTGGCTGTTGGCGACTTGAAACTAGGCTTAAAAGACGGAGAAAATAAATGAAGAAGAATAAAATCCTAGACAGAAACAAACAGGAAACCAAAGAACTTAAAAAAGTTCATTGGTCCAAGCGTCTTATGAAATTAATCTGGCGTAAAAAGTGGTGGGTATTATTAATTATATCTGCGCTGGTTATAATAAAACTGGTTTTTGGTGGCACGACAGATAACAAAAACGAATATGTAACTGTGAATATTACGCGTGGCGATTTAAAGCAGGTGGTAAGTGCAACTGGTGAAATTCAACCTGTCAACACAGTTAATGTTGGTTCGCAAGTATCTGGGACGATTGACAATCTGTATGTAGATTTTAATACCAAGGTTAAAAAAGGCGATGTTTTATTAACAATTGAACCATCTGTTTTACAGGCCTCTGTTAACGAAGCGCGCGCCTCGCTGGACAGTGCTATATCTCAGCGAAATCTTGCAAAAAGCGAATACGAAAGAAATAAATTCTTGTATAACGAAAACTATATTTCACGTGCTGAGATGGAACAATCTCAGGCGGCATATGAACAATCCGAACAATCGGTTAATCGTATGCAATCTCAGTACGAGCGTGCAGTAACAAACCTTGGCTATGCAACAATTGCATCACCTGTGGACGGGACTGTTATCTCTCGCAAGGTTGATGTTGGGCAAACTGTTGCTGCGTCATTTCAAACCCCTGACTTGTTTGAAATTGCAGAAGACCTGACAAAAATGCAAATTGAAACCGCTGTATCCGAGGCTGACATAGGTGTTATCAAAGAAAACCAAATTGTTTCGTTTACTGTTGATGCATACCCAACAGAAACATTTAATGGTGTTGTTCGGCAAATAAGACTATCGCCAACAACGACATCTAATGTTGTTGTTTATACAGTTGTAATTGATGTCGATAATACAGATTTGCGTTTAATGCCTGGGATGACGGCATTTGTAACAATTATTATATCTGAACGCGACAATGTATGGAAGGCACCAAATGCAGCATTTTTAGTTCGCAGTTTCAACAGTTTTATCGAAGATGCCAATGGTGCAACACCGGCCAGTCATATGGCATTGTTGCGCGATGGCGAAATAGTACTGATTCCATACACCAAGGGTTTAAGCACAGCAACCGAAACCGAGGTTATATCAGACGAAATAAAACTGGGGGATAAGATAGTTGTTGGTAAAAATGGTGGTAAATCAACAAACACATCACAATCAATGAATCCAATGCGTGGCCCCCGCAGATAAAGTACATGAAATAAAAAAAAACACCGGCTTTTTTTGTAAAAATGTTAAAAAAAGCCGGTAATTTTATATTTTATAAACTAATAAGTAATTTTAATTTTTCTGAATATTTTTTTAAATCTAAATCTATATCTGTAATTTCTTCACGAACTGTTTCATCACCAGACAGCAATCTGTTCATTAATATTTGCTTTTTTGAATTTAGTTTTTCAAGATACCTTTGTAATTTCAATGATACGATATATTTTTCTGCGGCCTCAAAATTCATATTCAGGTCATTGGCTGTCGCATCAAAATCTACACCCAATGTGCCCAAGAAATCCAAATATCTTTCTGCTAATTCAGGATATGTATTAACAATATAAACCAAAGTATTTTTTGTTATACCGTCAATATCGGGTAATTTTACATCAATTGATTTTTTTTCTTTCTTCCAACTTTGCCAGTTTTGGAATTTTCTTTTATCGTATTCGTGTTTATAGTGTTTTTTCAGTTCTGTATCAACGATTTTATCGACTATATTATCCAAGAATTTTTCTGCCTGTGCACGTCCCCCAGGGGTTGATGTTATAAAGTTTTTATTTGCCAAATCCCACAGGAAATCAACCAAAGGCACAGCATCATCTATAATTTTTCGCATTGCATCGCTGCCTGAAATTTTCAAGATTTCATCTGGGTCTTTACCACCGCTAACAAATGCGAATTTTACATCGGATGTATCGCGCAAGAATTGCATAACAATATCGCATGCGCGTGCTGCGGCCTTTTGCCCTGCCCCATCGCCATCAAAGCAAAATGTTATATTTCTGTTTGATTTGCACAGCAACGCAATATGGTCCTCGGTCAGTGCAGTCCCCAGTGGTGCAACAGTTTCTGGAAAACCGTTAAGTTGCATTTTGATTGCATCTATTTGTCCTTCGACAATAATACTGCGGTTTGCACGATGGATTCCTTCGCGTGCAAAGTTCAATCCAAAAACAGTTTTGCGTTTATGAAAAATATCTGTATCAGATGTGTTTATATATTTGGGTTCACTGCCATCCAGCGAGCGTCCAGAAAACGCAACAACCTTGCCATTTGCATTAAATATAGGGAACATTAATTTATCGCGAAAGAAATCATACATCCCATAATCACCGCGTCTGCAAAGCCCAGATTCAATCAAGTGTTTTGATTGTGCATATTTATTTGCGATTATATTATTTTTTGGCGCATACCCCAGTCTATATTTTTTTATATCATCATCAGAAAATCCCCGATTTCTTGCGTATGCCAGTGCTGTTGCGCCATCTGGTGTGAATAATTTTTCTGTATATGTTTGCGCTGCTTTTTCGCATATATCAAACAAAGATTCTTCGCGTTTAACAATATTCGGGTCGCGTGGCTTATAGTCCGGCATTTTCAGTCCAGCCTGCGTGGCCAGTTCTGTGATTGCGGCCTTGAAGTCCATATTATTATGTTTCATTGTAAATGAAATAATATCACCATGTTCACCGCACCCAAAGCAGTGATAAAATCCTTTTTCTTCATTGACCGAGAAACTTGGGGTTTTTTCATTATGAAATGGACAACATCCCCAGTAATTTTGTCCTTTTTTTGTCAGTGGCACAACACGTCCAACCACATCTAATACAGATAGTCTTGCGCGCAATTCGTCTGTAAAGTTAGAATAGTTAAACCTGTTATTTGGTGCCATTATTTTTTCTTTGCCTTGTTGTTAATAAGTTTAATTGCTGTTTCCAAGTCCGGTTGTTCTGCCACAGAAACATTAACCCGATTAGAAGATATATATGCCCCATATCGACCTGTTGGATAATAGAAAATCATCTTTTTTGTTTCTGGGTTTTCGCCGATTTTAATAGGTTCTGCTTTTTTGCCTGCATTTGCCAACAAATCACGCGCGATTTCCAGTGTTATTGTTTCTGCGTTATATTGTTTGGCTGCGACATTTTTTGCCCCATCTGTTACATACGGGCCAAATTTCCCAACGCGAAATTCAATTCCGTCCCCCAGTTCAACTGCATCAGATTTTGTCTGTACGGCAGATTCTGTGGTCTGCGATGAATTGTCATTTTTGCTTAGTTGTTTTGTATACTTGCACTCTGGGTATTTTTCGCAACCGATAAAAGGCCCAAATTTAGACAGTTTTATCCCCAGTTTTCCACCACAATCGGGACATATATTATTTCCATCTGCGAACAAGTGGTTATGCATAAAAACATTGATTTCATCAATAATATCAGATGTTTTAATTCCGCGTGCCCCTTCTATCATCTTATCAGTTGGTCCCCAGAAACCATTAAGTGCATCGATTTTATCTGTTTTACCATTTGAAACATCGTCCAAAGTATCTTCTGTTTTTGCTGTAAAATTAACATCGACCAGGTCTGTAAAATACTTTGACAGATATGCTGCGATAACCCATCCACCACTGGTTGGATGAAAACGTCTTTGTTTATCTTGTTCGACATATGCGCGGTCAACGATTGTTGACATAATTGTTGCATATGTTGATGGTCGCCCTATTCCCAATTCTTCCAGTTTTTTTACCAAGGACGCTTCTGTATATCTTGGTGGTGCTTGTGTAAAGTGCTGTTCAGGGATTAGTTCTTTGATTGAAATTTTATCGCCGATATTAAGTGGTGGTAATTTTGATTCCTTTTTTTCATCTTCGTCGTCTTTATCTTCTGTATATATCTTCATAAATCCGTCAAAGGTGCGTGTAGAACCAACCGCGTGAAATACTGCGATTTTATTTTCTGTTTCTATATCTGCTGCGACCGAATCAAATTCTGCATTTGTCATCTGACATGCGATTGTTCTTTTCCAAATCAAGTCATATAACTTTGCTTCATCACCGCTCAGATTTTTTGCAGGTGCATCAAAGTGTGTTGGACGAATTGCTTCGTGTGCTTCCTGTGCGTTTTTAGATTTTGTCGCATAAACATTTGGTGTTTTTGGCACAAAGTTTTCACCATATTCGCGCCCGATAAATGCGCGAATTTCATTAACAGCATCCGCATTCAAATTTGTTGCGTCTGTACGCATATATGTAATCAAACCTTGTTCGTACAGTTTTTGTGCTGCACTCATTGTGCGTTTTGATGCAAAGTACAATTTGCGTGCTGCTTCTTGTTGCAGTGTTGATGTTGTAAATGGTGCGGCTGGTTTTCGTGTTGTTTTTTTCTTGTCAATATTAACAACATTTGCATTGATTACAGGTGTACCAATTTTGCCCAGAATATTATTAATTTGTTCTTGGTTTTCGATGGTCATTTTTTCGATTTTATTTCCATCAAAATTATTTAGCATTGCCTTAAATTCACCAGAACCAGTTGCGCACACAGATTCCAGCGACCAATATTCAACAGGTTTAAACGCTTCGATTTCTTTTTCGCGGTCCACAACCAGTTTTACCGCCACAGACTGCACTCGTCCGGCAGATTTTCCCAAATTTCTGCGCCATAACAATGGTGAAATTCCAAATCCAATCAGGTAATCCAACGCGCGTCTGACCAGATAAGCATCGACCAAATTTTTATCAATTTCACGTGGTTGTTCGATTGCGGCCTGCACTGCTTTTTTTGTAATTTCGTGAAAAGCAACGCGATATACTTTTTTATCTTTCAGTAATTTTTTATTTTTCAAAATATCCAGCAGGTGCCATGCAATTGCCTCACCTTCGCGGTCAGGGTCGCTTGCCAGATAGACAGCATCTGCTTTTTTTAATTCATCAGTAATTAATTTAATTTGTTTTTCTTTACCTGGCATAATTTGCCATTTCATTTTAAAGTTATTTTCAGTATCGACACTGCCATTTTCAGGCACTAAATCACGCACATGTCCGACAGATGCGATAACCCGCCAACCTGTCCCCAGATATTTTTCGATTGTTTTTGCTTTTGATGGTGATTCCACGATAAGTAAATTCATAACCTTAACTTCCTTTTGCAGACAGTTGTTGATTTTTATGTATATATGCGTTTTGGCACAAACCGAACCCAAACATCAGGGACAGTAAACTACTGCCACCAAAGGACATCAAGGGTAATGGCACCCCGACGGTTGGCAACAATCCCAAAACCATAGAGATATTTATAAAATAATAAACAAAAAAGTTCAACATAAAACCAAAGCAAATCAATTGTCCAAATCTATTTCTGCATTTTTTTGCGGCCCAGAACAATATAATAACAATCCAGGTATAAATACTAAGCAGTGCAAAAGCCCCAATAAAACCGAATTCTTCCCCCAGCATAGTAAATATAAAATCAGTCTGTTTTTCTGGCAGGAAAGATTTTTGCGATTGCGAGCCTTTCATATATCCCATACCTGTCATACCGCCACTACCGAATGCGATTTTTGCTTGATTGATTTGATACCCTGCGCCTTGGACATCACCATCTGGGTTCAAGAAAGTAATAATTCGTCCGCGTTGATAATCGTGTAATCCGCCAAACCAAACAACTGGTGCCGCCATCAGTCCTAAAATCGCTGCGATGATGAACCATTTTTTATTTGCGCCAACTATATAGAACACACCGACTGCAATCATCCCCAGTGATAATGCTGTACCTAAATCAGGTTGTGCAACAATCAGTGCAAACGGAACCAACAGCAACAAAATTGGCACCAGATAGTTTTTAAATTGTCCCAATTCAACAGAATTGAACCATGCAAAGTATCGTGCCAGTGCCAACACCAGCGCGATTTTAATTAATTCTGATGGTTGTATATGTATAAATCCCAGATTAAGCCACCTTTGTGCCCCCATACCTGTATGTCCAACAAAAGTAACCAAAATAATCATAATCAGCGCGATTGCATAAATAACATATGCTGACTTAATCCACAGTTTTATATTTGTAAAAGACGCAACAAAAAAGACCCCGAATGCCAGAACGATTTTCATCAATTGTGATAAAGCATATGGGCGCCAATTTCCCCCACCTGCGGAATAAAGAACGACAATAGATATTGCCAACACCATACACATTGGCACAAACATCCCCCACGAGAAACGCCCCAACTTTTCTGCAAAAGTCATCATATTTGCATTAGAAACTCGTGTTTGTTTTGTCATTTAACTTATTTCCCATATTTTAATAATTCGCTCATAACTTTGGCGGTTGTTTTTGCTGCTGGTCCACTGCCCCCTGCGTGTTCTGTAATAACGCAAACGGCGTATTTAGGTTTATCTGTTGGTGCGTATCCAACAAACAGTCCGTGATTTCGCATATGCCATTTAAGTTGTTCATTGGTCAGCACACCACTTTCGCGTTCTTTCTTGGAAATGCTGCGAACCTGTGAAGTACCGGTTTTACCGCCCATTTTTTTACCATTTATATCGATTGCGCTACCTGCGGCTGTGCCACCTTTTTTTGTAACCTGTTCCAGTCCCTTTAATACAGTTTTCAAATTTTTATTTTGCAACCCAAGTGTCTTGAAATAAGGTCTTTTACCATCAGAAATCAGCCTTGGTACAATCAATTTATTAGATGCCGTACGCGCCATCATTACTGCCAATTGCAGGCAATTTGTTAATATAAATCCCTGACCGATACCTGATATAACAGTATCGCCATGCACCCATCTGTATCCGATATTTTTTTCTTTCCAGTACCTATCTGGAATAACACCACTCATTTCGCGTGCCAGTATATCGTCCATATATTTTTCTTGCAGTCCCAGTTTCAGCGCCATTTCTTTTATCGCATCAATTCCAATACGCAACGCAACCTGATAGAAATAAATATCGCACGAATGTTTCAATGCGCCGGCTAAATCAACTTTTCCATGTCCTTGATGGTCCCAGCAATGATATCTTCTATCGCCATAGTCCCAATATCCTGGGCAGAATATTTTTTCTTTTTCTGTGATTGCGCCGGCTTCTAGTGCAGCCAATGCCACGACGATTTTAAATGTTGACCCTGGTGGATACAGTCCCTCGATTGCCTTATTCATAAACGGTTTTGCGATGTCTTGGCGTAAGTTATCGATATATTCATCCCCATCATATTCGCGGAACATATTAGGGTCAAAACTTGGGACTGATACCATTGCCAATATATCACCTGTATCTATATCCAGCACCACCCCACACCCAGAACGATGTTCGGTCAGGGCATCATACAAAACACGTTGAATATGGTCGCTGATAGTTGTTTGTATATTATTTCCAACAACAGGCGGTACAAATTGTGTTTTATCTTCACCGATAACGCGTCCCACAGCATTTGTAACCATAACAGTCTGGCCAGATTTGCCCATCATTTCTTCGTTAAATCTTTTTTCCAGTCCTGTTATACCGGTGGTCAAGAATGGTGTATTTGGCACAGGTTTTGCGGGTTCGCCGACATACCCGAATATTTGCGCGCCTGCCGGCCCCATTTCATAAATGCGCGCATATCCATTTTCTACATGCAATCCCTTCAAGTTTTTTGCCTGCAGTTTTGCCAATGTGTTCCAGTCTGTGTTTTCGCTGACCAAGACTGGTTGGAATTTAAGTTGTTTTTTTATTCTTTTTTTTATCTTGTCTATTTTTTTAGGTTTGATATACAGAACACTTTTAATTTCGTTCAGCAACTCATCTATATCAGATGCTTCTTCTGGGATTATATAGATTCGATATACAGCCTCGTCATGTGATATTGGTGTTTTGTTTCTTGACAAGATTTTTCCGCGTTCTGGCATATTTATCTGGATACGAAAGGAATTATTTTCGCTTTTTCGTTTATAATCTTGATAGTTAAACAATTGCATTTGCAACATTCGTAACACCAGCGCAGATGTCAGCACTGCCCCTGCGGTCAGGAACAAAGCGCTTCGCCTATCAAAAGTATTTGTAATTTCTGTATCAATCATTATGAATCCTTTGGATTAATACAGTTATTGGTAAATACAGTGCACAAACCCACAAAAACATCCAAAGTCCTGCACCCGCATTGGCAAGTGTAATATTCAAACAGACTTGTATCAATACTGCGATTGCAAAGAAAAACATAAATGCATACAGGCCGTTTTTATCTAGTTGTGTCAGGTCAATGATATTTTGAAAACTATTAACAGAATACACCAGACAATACAGTGCCAACCAATAGCAAACAGTTTCAAAATTATAGTCAATTGCGATACACATCAGCACTGAAAATAATGGGAACCAATCTATTGGTCGTATAAAAGAGCAAAAAAACAGTGGTATTATCGCAAGTATCCCTGCTGGGTTCCATAATGTATCAGACAACCGCCACAAACCGATTGTCAGCAAAAAAGGAAATGCTTGTCTAAGAAAATTAATAATTATTATCTTCATCTATACTCGTTATTAACTGTATCGAATTTCAGAACCATAACGCGTGAAAGTCGTTTTGGTGAAACGACACTAACATCTGTACTATCAATCATTTCCCCAACAATCAACCCTGCCGGCAATACGCCTGAAATATTACTGGTTATAAGTTTTAAACCCTTGGTTGGTTGGAATTTAGGGTCGCTAAACAATCCAATTGTTGGATTATTTGAACCGTTTCCTGTCAAGAATCCATAAATCTCAGACCCGACAATTCGAACTGCGATATTTGTATCAGAATCAGTCAGTGCACGCACGCGTGAAAAATGTGTACCCACATCAATAACGATACCTGCCATAATCATATCTGTATTTGCGACAACCATACCTTTTTCGATACCCTCTTTGATACCCCTGTTAATAATAAAAGTATTGTGTCCGATTGCGCTATTATCATGAATAACATCAGCGATAACAACATCACGTGGCTGTGCGTTTTTTACATCTAATTCGCGACTAAGTTTAACATTTTCTTTGATTGCGACATCACACAGTGCCTGATTTGCCAATGCTTGTTCCAGACGTGTTTTCAGTTCTTCGTTTTCCCACCGCAGATTCGATAATTCAGATATATTATCGATTGCGCCTCCAACGGCGCGAATTGGCCAAGTAACGACATCCCCCACCCAGTGTGCAACAGGCACGACAACATGTGCCAACGCGTTCATAATTCTGTAATCTGGTTTTGCAATCATAATATATATAAACAGCACCGGCAACACCGCCGCAGTTGCGACCGCCCGAACCAGAGGATACAATTTGGAAGATGTTTTATTTTGTTTCATCTGGCACAGTTTAGACATAAAAACACAGATATTCAATAAAAACTTGATTTTTCCATTATTTATGTCAAAATACAAAACAGTCAAAGTGGCAGGCATTGCCATCAGACGAAAAGAACAAATAAAATCAAAAGGACATAAAATGCCAAAATTAAAGACAAAGTCGTACTTGAAAAAGCGTGCGTCTATGACTGCAACGGGCAAGATTCGTGTTGCTCGCAACTCTCATAAAAAACTGCTTCGCAAAAAGTCCGCTCGTGCAAACAAAGCGGGTGCAAAGCCACAATATTTAAACGATAACATGGTTGGACAGGCAAAGATTCTGGCCCCATATGGTTTGAAATAAGCAAGGGGGTATAAGTCATGGCAAGAGTAAAACGCGGAACAACCGTTAAACAAAAACATAACAAGATTTTGGCGCGCGCCAAGGGTTATTTGGGCCGTCATCATTCAACATATCGCGCTGCGCGTGAAAAGACAGAAAAAGCGGGACAGTATGCATATCGCGATCGTCGCGTTAAAAAACGTGAATTTCGTGGATTGTGGATTGTTCGTATCAATGCTGCTGTACGCGCAAATGGTATGACTTACAGCCAGTTTATGAATGGTTTGAAAAAGGCAGGTATCGCCCTTGACCGCAAGGTTTTGGCCGAAATGGCATATGCAGGTGATGCGAACTTCATCAAATTGGTTGAAACAGCGAAACGATTTATCAGCGCCGATGCTAAATAATACCAGTACGGCGTGGTATATATCATTTCATATAATAAAGGCCGTCAATGACGGCTTTTATTTATAAAATCATAAAATGGTGGAAAATTATGCAGGAACAAATAAAAAACATACAAACACTTGAAGAATTGCAGGCTTTATATACAGCAACATTTGGTAAAAATGGCACAATGACTGCGCGGTTAAAGGAAATGAAAAATTTGGATAATGATGCGCGTGCTGCCTTGAATACAGAAAATGCGACTTTGCGTGAATTGTTTAAAATGCGCCAGACAGAACTAGAAAATGCTGTTTTAATGGCAGGATTACAGAAACAAAAACTAGATGTGTCATTAAATCCAATGCCTGAAAATCGTGGTACATTACACCCATTGACGCAAAGTTTATCAGAAATATCAAAAATCTTGGAATCTTTTGGTTATACGATGCACACCGGACCCGAGGTTGAAGATGACTGGCATAATTTTACAGCCTTGAACACACCGTCTTATCATCCTGCGCGTGATATGCAAGATTCGTTCTTTTTAGAAAATGGTAATGTTTTGCGTACGCAGACATCTGCGATACAGATTCGCGCGATGGAATCGGATGGTGTTCCGATTAAGATGTTTGGTGTTGGTGCGACTTATCGCAAAGAAATGGACGCGACACACAGTCCTATGTTTGGTCAAATCGAAGGCTTGTACATAGACAAAGATATAACAATGTCAGATTTGATTGGTGATATTCGCGCGTTTTTAAAGCGTTTCTTTGAAATTGATGATGTAGAATTGCGTATTCGTCCGTCATATTTTCCATTTACCGACCCATCGATAGAGGTTGATTTAAAATGGAAGAATGGTCGTTGGCTTGAAATAATGGGTGCTGGGATGGTTCATCCAAATGTATTGCGTAATTGCGGTGTAAATCCGGACGAGTATCAGGGTTTTGCCTTTGGATTTGGTTGGGACAGATTGGCGATGTTAAAGTATAACTTAAATGATATTCGTCAGTTTTATGACAATGATGTTCGTTGGTTAAAGAAAGCAGGCTTTTAATTACAGGGGGAACAAGAAATGAAATGGACTTATGATTGGTTACTAGACTACTTAAAAACAGACGCAACTGCCCAGCAGGTTTCGGATACCTTGACCAGAATTGGACTAGAAGTTGAAGACATGCAATCACCGATTGCACCAATTGCTGCGCGTATTGTCGAATGCAAGCCACACGAAAACAGCGACCATCTGCATGTATTACAGGTTGATGATGGGTCTGGCACACTTCGTCAGGTTGTGTGTGGTGCACCAAACGCGCGTGTTGGTTTGGTTTCCGCCTTGGCAACACCTGGTTGTGTTATTGATGGGCATGAAATTCAATCTGGCAAACTGCGTGGTGTTTTGTCAGATGGTATGATGTGTTCTGGCAAAGAACTGGGGATAAATGACGACCACAGTGGCATTATTGAATTACCAGACGATACAGAAATTGGTTCGCCTGTTATTGAAACCAAGACAGTTTTTGATGCAGGTATAACACCAAACCGTCCTGATTATTTGGCGGTTCGTGGGATTGCGCGTGATTTATCTGCGTCTGGTATTGGTGAATATATCGCGCCAACAGAAACCGAATTCAAGACGGTTAATGGTACGCGCAAAGTAATATTACAGACAGAAAAATGTCCAACTTATAAAATGATAGAGGTTCATAATATATCTGTCTGCCCCAGTAATAACAAGATTGCTTCGCGTCTGCGTGCGATTGGCATAAACCCAAAGAATGCCCCAATTGATGCGACTAATTATATTTGTTATGATATGGGTCAGCCTATGCATTGTTTTGATGCGGACGCGATTAATGGCGATATTGTTGTTCGTATGGCGGTGCAAGACGAAAAGTTCACAGACCTGTTTGGTAATGTGCACACATTGACTGAAAATGATATGGTTATTGCGGACGCATCAGGTGTTTTAGCATTGGCTGGTGTGATTGGTGGTGCGCGTGGTTCTACGACAAACGAAACCAAGAACATAATCATAGAATCCGCGTATTTTGACCCTGTATCTGTTCGTAAATCTGCGAAAAGATTTGGCTTATCTACTGATGCATCATATCGTTATGAGCGTGGTATTGACCCAACGATGACTGGTCGTGCTGCCATGTATGCACTGGAAATTATAACTTCGCAGTGTGGTGGTGATGTTGTATGTGCATACGGTGCCGGTGTGGATATGAACCCGAATACAGTAATCAAATACAATCCAGAAATATGTTTAAAGAAAACGGGTATTGATATTCCACAGGATATTCAGCGCGATATATTGGTTGCGCTGGGGTACAGTGTTGATTATAAATCCAAAGATTGGGTTGTAAAGCCATTACCATCACGTGTCGATGTTCAAATTCCAGAAACGATTGTTGCGGACTTAATCAGAATATATGGTTATGACAAGATTGCATTATCCAATCAGCATACATATGGCGAAGCCCACCCGCATGACACGCGTGAATTTGATATCAAGCAAATCTTATCATCGCGTGGATTAAATGAATGTCGTTCGTTTGGTTTTGGGAATCAGGCCACAGAACAATTATTATCGGACAAAGCGAATATAAAAATTGCAAATCCGATAACTGCTGACTATGACACAATGCGAAATGGATTATTATGCGGATTATTAACGGCTGTTTCCAATAATGAAAAGCGCGGTTATCCAAACTTATCATTGTTTGAACTTGGGACTGTATTTGAAGGCAACACCCCTCGGCAACAGCATACATCGGTCTGTATTATTCGCACAGGCAGTAATTCGCCCCGCCATTGGACAGGTCGCAATCGTGATGTTGATATTTACGATATCAAGGCTGATTTAATGTCTTTATTTAATGGTCAGAATTTCACTGTATCCAGTGCGGATGCCCCACTATGGGCGCACCCATACAGATATGGCGCGATAATGCAGGGTAAAAAGAAGATTGCTGAATTTGGTCAGTTACATCCATCTGTTGCCAAGAAATTACACATTAAAACAAATGTAGTAATTGGCTTGGTCGAAGATATAACAAATATACCACGACCAAAGTTCACTAAAAATATTACAATATCAGACTTTCAACCGATAACACGCGACTTTGCGTTTATTGTTGATAATGATGTACCTGCTGATAAATTGGCATCTGTGGCCAAGTCTGTTGACAGTCGCATAACAGATGTTATTGTGTTTGATGCGTTTGAAATGGGTGAAGGCAAGAAATCAATAGCCTTTACAATAACGATACAACCGACTGACAATATGTCCGACACCGATTTGATGGCTGTTCAAAATGCGGTTATATCTGCGGTTGAATCAAAGTGTAATGCCCAAATTCGTGATAAATAAAAAAATAAAAAATTACCGGCTTTTTTTGCAAAAATTTTAAAAAAAGCCGGTAAAAATAAAAAAAGATAAACAAAAAAACACCGGTAAATACCGGTGTTTATTATTAAATCTGGTGGGTGGTATTGGACTCGAACCAACGACCTTTACGATGTCAACGTAACGCTCTAACCAACTGAGCTAACCACCCAAAGCGAAATACATTATAACAAAGAAAAATATAATTGCAAATTATATTTACGATACTATATAATACCGGTTGTAATAGAGCACCTATTATGCGGGATTAGCACTCTCGTCCAACAGTCGTCTGCGCAGACGTTAAATGCTCCAACCATAGGGTTGGAGGGCGACGAATATATTGAATAAGTCGCTATGCATACTGTTGTGCAAAGTGCTAACCTCCAACCACCCCATTTTTCGGTGGTTTTTTTGTTAGAATACGACAAATGCGCAGGTGATAAAATATAATTGCAAATTATATTTATTGTAATGTATAATGGCAATCGTAATAGGGCACCTATTATGTGGGATTAGAACTCTCGCAACAGCCGCCTGCGCAGGCGTTAAATGCTCCAACTATAGGGTTGGAGGGCGGCGAATATATCGAATAAGTCGCTATGCATGCTGTTGTGCAAAGTTCTAACCTCCAACCACCCTATTTTGCGGTGGTTTTTTGTTGGAACACGACAAATGCGCAGGTGATAAAATATAATTGCAAATTATATTTATCCTAATGTATAATGGCAATCGTAATAGGGTACCTATTATACGAGGCTAGAAATCTCGGTTACACTCGCCTGCGCAGGCGTAAAACTCCAATCATTCAGGTTGGAGGTCGGTTAATATTCAGAATACCCGAGCCACGAAGTGTCGTGATTTCTACCTCCAACCACCCTATTTTTCGGTGGTTTTTTATATACAGAACAAATGGGGGTTATTATGAAAATTGGGCAAGAACTTGAATTTATACGAAAAAACTCAGGTGTATCTATCTTAGAAATATGTAATGCCTTGGATGTATCAGAATCTGAATATCGGCGCATTTATTCTGGTACAATCAATCCGACGACATATCAATTAATAATGTTTATTTCGGTATGTCGTTGTGCATTGGATTTTATTTAAAAAAAGCCGGTATTTACCGGTTTTTTTTAATCGTTTTTCAAGAATTCTTCTAACCACTTGTTATCAAAATTTAACTGTTTAACATCTTTGTTTTTCAACAGTTTTTGTTGTAATGGTATTGTTGTTTTTACACCTTCTATAACAAATTCATCCAATGCGCGTGCTGCCCGCATAATACATGCTGGTCTATTCTGTGCATGGACGATTAGTTTAGCAATCATAGAATCGTATGTTGGTGGTATTGTATATCCTGTATAGACTGCGCTATCTACACGCACCCCCAATCCCCCAGATGGTGCATACAAAGTAATCTTACCTGGGTTAGGCATAAATGTTTCCGGATCTTCTGCATTGATACGAAATTCGATTGCATGTCCGTTTGGGATAACATTCGACTGTGTATAGCCCAATTTTTCCCCTGCGGCGATTCTGATTTGTTCGCGCACCAGATCTACGCCATATACCATTTCTGTTACAGGATGTTCGACCTGCAATCTGGTATTCATTTCCAAGAAATAAAACTTTCCATTTTCGAACATAAATTCAAAAGTTCCTGCGTTTGTATATCCCATTTTTTTAGCAGCAGACTTGCAGATTTCAATCATATCATCGCGTTGTTTTTGTGATAGAATTGCGGCTGGGCACTCTTCCATAACCTTTTGATTTCGCCTTTGCAGCGAGCAATCACGTTCACCAAAAATAACAACATTTCCATGTTTATCGCCCAACACTTGAAATTCGATATGTCTTGGGTGCATCAGCAGTTTTTCCATATACAGTGTATCATCACCGAACGCAGACTTTGCCTCATTCTTGGTTAATTGATATGCTTCGGCCAGTTCATCTTTATTCATAACCGCGCGCATACCGCGTCCACCGCCACCTGCGGCGGCTTTCAGCATAACGGGGTATCCGATTTTATCAGCCCAATCGATTGCGGAATCCAGTGTTTCTATTGCGCCATCAGACCCAGGGACGACGGGTAATCCGCATTCAATTGCGGTTTTTTTTGCATTAACCTTGTCCCCCATTTTTGTAATCATTTCTGGGGTTGGTCCGATCCAAATCATACCATGCTGTTCTACTTTGTGTGCGAAATCTGCGCGTTCGGACAAGAAACCGTATCCTGGGTGTATTGCATCAGCATTGGTCAGCAGTGCTGCGGTCAGAATTGCGGATTCGTTCAGATAAGAATCGCGTGCTGGCGCTGGTCCTATGCATACAGATTCGTCTGCTAATTGCACATGCATTGCGTCCTTATCAGCGGTTGAATACACTGCGACAGTACGGATTCCCATATCGCGACATGCGCGAATTATACGCAGTGCGATTTCGCCACGATTTGCGATTAAGACTTTTTTTATTTGCGACATTTTTTATTCGATAACGATTAAAGGTTGGTCAAATTCAACGGCTGCGCCATCGGAAACAAGTATTTCCTTGACTGTGCCATCTTTATCAGATTTGATTGGGTTAAATGTTTTCATTGCCTCGACCAATGCGACAGTATCCCCTGCTTTGACAGTGGCGCCGACTTTGACGAATGTTTCTGCCCCTGGCTCTGGCGCCAGATAAACAACACCGACCATTGGCGATTTCAGTGCATACCCAGATGTTTTATTTGCTGTATCTATTTTTGAAATATTATTATCAGCAGATGGTGTTGCCGACACAGCAACAGCCTGTTGTTTTGACAAATGAATATGTTTGCGATAAACGCCGAACAAGAATTGACGTTCTAAATCAAGTTCTGTGATACCCATATCATCCATGATTTTAGACATAGATTCAACGGTTGCACGAAAAGACATTTTTTATCCTTTATTTATAATTAACTTCTCGTATAGACTAAAATTGTACCATATTCCCAGCCATTGTCAAGGCACAGGGTCATAACCGAACCCACCGTTTGGTCTGCAACGGCATATTCTTTTTATTCCCAACCAACTACCACGAACAACGCCGTATTTTTCGATTGCGGCGCATGTATATTCACTGCATGTTGGGATAAATCTGCACACTGCCCTGCCCCCGATAACGGGCGAAATTGCGCGCTGATAAAAGCGCACAAATTGGCATGCAACACGCACAGGGAATGTTTTATTTTTCTTCATCTATGGTCAGGTTTTGCATATATTTAAGTGCTTTTTTCATTGCGACCCGTCCGGTTTGCCTATCTGCGCAAAAAATATCTTTTCTTGCGATAAAGATATAATCCCATTCTGGTTTCAGCAAACCTTCGTTATACGCAATCCAGTCGCGCAACACGCGCTTAGCGCGGTTTCTATCGACAGCGAACTTAATAGACTTCTTAGACACGACCAATCCAAATCGTGCATCATTTTCAAATTTTGCTTTTTTTGCCCTGATAAGAAAATATGCACTGCGTGCAGATGGATTGTCTATATCGGTTGCAAAATCTTCATATTTTTTTATTGTATCTCGTTTCATAGCAAGGTCTATATTACCATAATATTCTATAAATCAAATAAATTTATTAGGTTGCCTTGATTTTTTACAATATGTGAATTATAGTTCAAAAAAATATCAACATCATAGGAAAATAAAAATGTACAATTGGTTAATGAAGTTTTTCTCGGCAGATATGGCGATTGATTTAGGGACTGCGAACACTTTGATTTATGTCAAGGGTCGTGGTATTGTATTAAACGAACCATCTGTGGTTGCGGTTGCTGAAAACCGCCTGATGGGCCGGAAAGAGATTTTGGCCGTCGGGACCGAGGCTAAACAGATGTTTGGTCGTACCCCTGGCACAATATCTGCGGTGCGTCCCCTGCGTGATGGTGTTATTGCCGACTTTGAAGTTGCCGAAGAAATGATAAAATATTTCATACGCAAGGTTCATCATCGTTCACCATTGGCTGCGCCATTGATTATTATCTGTGTACCATCATGTGCAACTCAGGTAGAGCGTCGCGCTATACAAGAGGCGGCAGACGCGGCCGGCGCGCGCAAAGTTTATATTGTCGAAGAATCTACTGCGGCTGCGATTGGTGCTGGTCTTCCTGTTGAAAAACCTGTTGGTTCTATGGTTCTTGACATTGGTGGTGGCACGACTGAGGTTGCGGTTATGTCATTGGGTGGCATTGTTTATTCGAATGCTGTACGCACTGCTGGCGACCAGATGGATGTTGATATTATTGATTTTGTACGCAAGAACAAAAATTTATTAATCGGCGAAAATACAGCCGAAGAAATCAAAAAGCGCATTGGTACTGCGATTTCGCCCAAGGACAAAGCAAATGAATTAACAATGAAGATAAAAGGTCGTGATTTGTTGTCTGGCACACCACGCGAAACAGTTATTACAGAATCTCAGATTGCATCTGCCCTGGCGCAGACAGTATCCAAGATTGTTGATACTGTTCGTCAGGCACTGGAATTAACGCCACCTGAATTATCTGCTGATATTGCGGATTTGGGTATTGCGATGACTGGTGGTGGTTCATTATTGCGTGGGCTTGATATTGCGATTCGTGCTGCAACTGGTCTGCCTGCATTTTTGGTTGATAATCCATTGGCATGTGTTGCTTGTGGCAGTGGCAAGATGCTATCGAATCTGGACAAGAACAAACACGTTCTGCAAACTATGTATTAAAAAATTACCGGCTTTTTCTGCAAAAATGTTAAAAAAAGCCGGTGTTTTTCAAAAAAAATAAAAATACAATAATTTTGTTAAAAAAACACCGGCTTTTACCGGTGTTTTTTGATGTTTTTTACTTTGTTAATTTTTCAATCAGTTCAAACAATTGCATGCGGGTATCAAAAGACAGTATTATCTGCCCTGCCCCGCCCCGTTTTTCTGATATTTTTACTTTGACATCCAGTGCGTTTTTAATCTTAGATTCCATATCTTTTATCGCACCGGCATCAATTGTTTTTTGTACATGTGCGCGGGTGTTTTTTGCGCGTGGTGCATTTTTTACCAGTTTATCTGTATCGGCAACAGACAGTTTTTCTGCGATAATCTTGTGTGCCAGTTCTTCTGGGTTTTCTGCAACTGCAATTGTGCGCGCGTGCGATGCGGATAAATCACCCTGTTGTACCAATGATTGCACAGATTCAGGCAGTGCGGTTATACGCAGCATATTTCTGATATAACTTTCTGATTTTCCAATCAGGCGTGCCAAGTCAGGCATTTCATAATCGCAACATTCCATCAGGTTTTTATATGCATTTGCTTCTTCAATTGGATTCAGGTTTTCGCGCTGTACATTTTCAATCAGTGCAATTTCCATTGCGTTTTCATTTGATATTGTTTTTATCAGCGCAGGTATTTCCGTTTCACCCGCCAGTTTAGATGCGCGAAATCTTCGTTCGCCTGCAACGATTTCATATGCGTATGGTTTGTTTGCCACACTGCGCAGTAATATTGGTTGTAGCACCCCTTTTTCGCGTATTGACGCGGCTAAATCGCTTAGTTCTGAATCGGTAAAGGTTTTGCGTGGCTGGTCTGGATTTGCACCGATTTGCGCCAGTGGTATTTTTTTTACGACCACGCGTTCTGTTGGGGTCAGCAGTGAAATATCTGGGATTGTTCCGCGCGCGGATTGCAGTTCGGATAAACCGCGTCCCAGTCCAAATTTAGTTGCCATTATTCTCTCCTGTGGTTCGTTCGACTACTTCGGTTGCGACGCGCAGATATGCCTGTGCACCCGCCGATTTAAAGTCGTAAAATAGGGCAGGTTTTCCATGACTTGGTGCCTCAGACACGCGAACATTGCGTGGCACGACTGTTTTGAAAACCAAATCGCCAAATGTTTCACGAACATTATCGTCAACATCGCGTGTAAGCCCATATCGTTTATCGTACATTGTCAACAGGACCCCCAGTATTTTTAATTCAGGATTCCATTTATCTTGTACAACGGTTATTGTGTCAACCAGTTGTTGAATTCCTTCTAGGGCAAAGAATTCGCATTGTAATGGCACAATAACAGAATCTGCAGCGGTCAGCGCATTTATAGTTAAATAGCCTAATGCGGGCGGGCAGTCAAACAGAATATAATCATAATATTCCAAAATAGGTTTTAGTGCATCGCGCAGTCTGAATTCGCAATTTTCCATCCCCAGCATATCTATATCTGTTCCTGCTAATGCTTGGGAAGAGGGCAGTAAATGCAAATTTGGTACGGCGGTTGTTAATATATTGTCTGCTGCATTTGCAGTGCCCATAATAACGCCGTATGCGCTTTGTTTATGTGATGCACGTTCAAACCCCAGGCCTGTTCCTGCGTTGCCTTGTGGGTCAAGGTCTATCAACAAAACCCGTTTGTTTATTGTTGCTAATGAAGAACCTATATTAATAGCGGTTGTTGTTTTCCCAACGCCACCCTTTTGATTAGCGAATGCAATAATTTGTACCATATTTCCTTTCCGTTTTTCGTTTTTTACGATATAAAAATGTCGCGATTCGGTCAAGAGTTTAGTTGTTTTGTTAATAAAAACGACAATAATCAATAGGTTGTGTTTTGTTTCATGTGAAATATATATGTGCTTCGTTGTTGTGTTGAAAAAAATACCGGCTTTTTTTATAAAAAACGCAAAAAAAACCGGTAAAAATGCAAGTGGTTTATTTTTTGATAATAAAAATGTTAAAAAATACCGGCTTTTGCCGGTGTTTTTTTAGTTTTTTTAATAGGTTTTTTATGTGTTTCATATGAAATTAACAGATATTATAAAACCATCGCCTGTTTTTGATGGTGTTAATTCGTAATTGAATTTATATTTTGCTTTTGCTGTATCGATTTCACCGGCAATTTCACGACCTTTTAGCAAAAAAAGCCGGTATTTTATTTTTGCAACATAGTCCATTATTTTGACCAATGATGCAAAGGCACGTGCAGTGAATACAAAATTATCACTTTTTGCCGGCAAATGCCGGACATAATCTTCGACCCGTCCATGATAAATTGTTAGGTTTGTCAGGTTTAGTTTTTCTTTAACTGTGTTTAAAAAAGAAACTTTTTTTCCGATTGATTCTATACAGACTACATTCCAGCCCATTATTGCCAGAACAACACCTGGAAATCCAGCGCCACTGCCAAGGTCGATTATGTTAACATTTTTTGGTAAGATGTCCGCCAATTGTGCAGAATCAGCGATATGTCTGTTTTGTATATCGTTCAAAGTACTTGGCGCAACCAGATTCATTCGTTCTGACCATTCGCGCAAGAGTTTTTCGTATTCTTCAAATTTGACTTTATTGTTCATAAGCGCTATTCTAACATAGTTATGAAGAAAATAGAAACAATATTTATTACATCGTGTTTGCTGTTGGCGGTAATTACTGTTGGTGGCATAATTTGGCGGCATATTGATGGTAATCGTGTTACTGCGTATGCAAAAAATAATAGTTCTTCGGAATATGTATTTCCTGGTCGTCAGTACGGGTCTTTTTTGGCGGCGCAGCATGCGATATATATAAATGATTTTGTTGCAGCGGGTGATTTTTCTGATAGGTTGCGTGATGTTCAGTATCCGATTGTTCAGAATACGAAACTAATATCTGATTTTTTAAATGGCGAAATGCCTGCGGACGCAAAGTTATTAAAGTCGGAAAAGACAATGCCGGCTAAGTTAATTTATGATGCGTATTTGGTAAAAAATAATAAATGGAAGGAATTTCATAATCGCCACAAGGCAGATGAGGTTGCGTTGCTTGCGCCATTACGAATATGGTCTGCGATTGCCAATGATTGGCGCACTAACACTTTCAAGTACATTGATAAACTGCCCACGAACGAGTCTTGGAAATCATTTGTGCGTGGTCAGATATATGCTGAACTTGGCGATATAGACAAGGCTAATAAGCATTTTGCATCTGTATCTACGGATTTTATGAATATCAATGATTATTTGTATATGATGTCGTTTTATATTCATCACGATAATCAAACTGCTGCGGAAAAATTGCGTCAAGAATTTACATCGCGTCCAGGTGGAATGTTTTTATCTAACTATGATAATTTTCCAGATTGGTCTGTTGTGTACAGTGGGTACGAGAACGCGCTGGCGTTTAGTTTGATTCAAAGTGTATCGCATACGCATGTATTGATGTATTCTGATTTATCGATGTTATTATTGCGTTTTGCGCAGATTGTTGCGCCTAAACTATCGGCATCGAATAATGTAATAGATTATTACATTGGTCAGTATTACTATAAAAATGTAGGTGATTGGGCATCGTGTTTTGACAAGATTGATTCAGAAAGTCCATTTTATTTATTTGCGAAAATACGCATTGCAGAAAAGACGGGCGACATCAGCCACCTAGAATACATATTGGAACGTTATCCGTTGTTTGTTTCTGCGGTTAACCAATTGATTGGTCATTATGTAAGTCAAGGTAATCGTCGTGCAGCGTTGCGTGTAATAAACAACACATTATCAACAGACGGCATATCTGAAACGACGCGCGCGTTTTTTACCAAGGGCAGGGCGCAAATCAACTATTCATTTCAAGAATATGACAAGGCGCAAACTGACATAGATTATATACTTAGCGTTTTGCACAACGATGCAGAAACATTGGCTTTACAGACCAAGATATGGGCTGCACAAGAACAGAATATGGAACAGGCTAATGATTATGCGATGTTATTGATACGCAATAGTCCTGCGGATATGATGGCGTGGGATACCTTGGGGCGTGTTGTTGCTGTTCGCGAGGGTGCAGATGCAGCATTAGAGGTTCTAGAACGTGTGGGCGAGGTTTCGGAAACATGTTCGTCTTTATTTGAATTTTTAGGTGATTTATACAGTCAAACTGGCGATAAGGACAAAGCGGTACAGTCTTACAAACGTGCCATAGAATTATCTGATGATGGTTTAGTTGTTGTTCCGTATATTGAAAAGAAACTAAGGAAAATGAAATGATAGTTGGTATTATTGGGGCAGGGGCGTGGGGTACAGCATTATCGTATGTCTCTGCGCGCAGTGGTAATCAGGTTATATTATGGTCATATGATGGTATGCACAAATCCTTCGAAGACACAGATATGCCACAAGGCATAAAAATAACATCATCTGTTTCTGATTTAAAAGAAACAGATGCTTGGTTAATTGTAACGCCTGCGGCATACTTTCGCGAAACGCTAGGGAAGATGCGTGCGACATATAACGGTCAGCCGATAATTATATGCACCAAGGGTGCGGAGTGTTCATCTGGTGAATTTATGTCAGAAATACTTGCGACAGAAATTCCAGAGTGCACAGAAATGGGTGTTTTATCTGGACCACAATTTGCGGCTGAGGTTGCGCGTGGTGTTCCCACAGGATCGACCTTGGCTGGTACTGTCAAGGCACTGGATGCGGGGCATCAGATGTTGTCCAAGATGTATTTAACAGATACAGACGATATTATTGGAACACAGATTTGTGGCGTTGGTAAAAACGCAGTCGCTTTAATATCTGGCTATTGCAGTATTGCCTGCACTGGCGAGAACGAACGTGCACTGATATTCACCCGCGCCTGGAACGAGATTGTAAACATAGGTCTTGCGATGGGGGCACAATTAAGAACATTCTTGGGGCTTTGTGGAATTGGTGATTTATTTTTATCAGCAACCAGTGCGACCAGTCGAAATTATTCTGGTGGTGTATTAATCGCCAGTGGGCAGATTCCAGAAGGTACAGTCGAAGGTGTTTTTGCGTTGTGTGGATTACAATCGCGTGCACGCAGTCTTGGTATAGAAACACCGGTTCTGGATGATATGGCTAAGCGATTAAAGATATAATAAATCAGCCGGTAAATACCGGCTTTTTTTACTTATATTTTTGATGGTATTTATTCCAATAAATTTTATCTGCTATTTCCTTGGCTTGTTTTGTTGCGGGCAATACAATACTATCGTGTCTTTGTATATTTATGTTACATTTACGTTCAATTTCTTGTTTTAGTAAATCGCGTTTTTCTTTCAATTTGGCATAGCCATTTATTGTATCGATTTTATTTGTTGGTTTAGAGTATAGAACTTCATTTACATGGACATAACCTGTTGAAACGGTATTGTCAGATAAACGCGAACTGACATCAATAAATAACTCATTATCTTGATATTTATAGTTATACGCAATTGTATCCCATAGGTCGCCCAGAAAGTAAGTTTTATGTTCCTTTAAAGAATCGTTTTTTATATGCAAATAATCGGATTTGTCTATAAATAGTTCAGTATTTTTATCTTCTAGAAAATTCGAATCAAAATTATTCAGAAAAAAACTTGCATTTCTGCCGATAAAAACATCACCGACGGCCGTATATCCAATTGATGTTCCCCAATCTCCTTGGTTTATTATCGGGTCAACGGCCAAGTGTTTATATTGTTCTGGTATGTTTTCTGGATTAAGCGAAGAATAATAATGTGCAAATTTTTTTTCTATATTTTTTCTGCTATTGTATAAATCTAATTCCATTTTTTTGCATTGTTCATAAACCATTTTTTTGATACAGTTTATGTTGTTTTCTGTGGTATCAGCGCAGACAAAATTTATATCAAATAATTTGTGCAAGAAAGTATCTTGCAAGGTAATTGTTTGACCATTTAGAATATTTTTTTTAGGTGAAACAAACATATATAGGTCTGGGGTTGCGCCTGAATTTTTATAAGCGTCTGCGATTGATTTGTATGAAATAGTATCATTTACAGGCGCGATAATTTTTGCTATTTGCTTTGCATATTTATCGATTATGTTATCAGCAGCCACCTGAACAGACTTTTTAAGTTTAGTAAGTTGTGGTTGTTCTGCTAATTTATTTTCAATACTATCCAATTCCTTGCGATTAGCGTCAAGTGATTTTAATTCATTATATTTTTCGTTATAAAAACCATTTGCAATCAATAATGAATCCCGCGCATTTTCAAATGTTGTCAGATAAAATAGTCGTTTTTCAAACGCAGGAACACTATCAACAGAATCGTTGATTTTTTTATTAATAACTTCTGTTTTTTTTATTTTTTTATCCATTTTTTTTGATGCAAAATTATTCCCTAATAATGCGGTACCAAACAAAAAAAACAAAATCCATAAATAAGTCTTATTATTTTTTCGCATAAAAATCCTTTTAAATTTGCCTGCTTATTATAAACACAAAATAGTTGTTTGTCAACTGTAAATTTTCTTGTACAGCAAGAACAAAAGTGATAATATTTCAAATGAACCAGATGGGAATTTGGTTCGGGGCTGTAGCAGGCCTTTAAGTTCCGGTGCAAATATGTAAAGAATATATGTCTTGTTGTGTCGTAATCCACACACAGTGTTTTCCTTTGGTATTTGCACTGTATTTTGATTTTTCCCTGGCTGAAGAAGTCGGGGGGCTGTCTGTTATACAACAGGGGAAACCTAAAGACAGACAGAGTCATCGAACTTATGATTTGCTAACTCCCCGACCGCATAAATTTCCAATGCGGTTTTTTTAACACATTAAAAAAAGAGGGATTTTTATGAATAAATATTTACTTGGGGTTCTTATAGGGTTGGGCACAATCGGCACAACATACGCATCAATTGTTTCACGCGGTTTCTTGGATGAAGTCCTAACCAGTTACGCCACCACCACAGCACTGGATTTAAAGGCAAACCAGAGCGATTTAACGAATTTGTCGAATATTGTAGGGACACCAACTGAGATGACGTATTATGATATGGTGGCATCGCTGGGGCGTCAAGGAGATTACCTTTTTGGAGATACTTATTGGCAACAATATGCAGATACCCCCATCCCAACAAATGATATATCTGAATTTATTCGACGGAGTTATACTGATACGGATTTTCCTGGGGTCGCGGGGTTATTCTCTGTTTTGTTTGGGCCACGAAACCCAAATGACAGTTATTATCCTATTAGGCTTAACGATATTTTTAATGATTATGGAGCTTTATACAATGCAAATGGCGAATATGGTTTTTTCTCATTTATTCTTAACGGTGGATCTGTAAGAGTTGGTGGAGACGTCGTCTATGGTTTAACGGAATTAACACCTATGGTTGATGCAAATACCGCCAAGATTGGTACAATCGATTCAGAAAACACTATTGCAGGCCATGACAATTTAGCGGACGCGTTACGTGCCATTAATGCCAAGGTTGATAACAAAATCGAAAACTTATCTGAAACCGCCAGCGCAGGCAAATATGTCTTAACCGCGGTTAAGGTCGGCGACCAGACAACCTATGCCTGGGAATTGATTGACCGCAGTGAAAGCGAAGCCACAACCACCACAATAACCGAATAGTTATTTATTGCAGTTTCTGTACCAAAGCACAGAAAAAGAACACTGGCATTCTTCCCCGCCAGTGTTTTTTTATATATTAATCGTGTTTTATCAATTCCACCACCCTATGGGGAAATTTACGCGTTTGTCTTGCGCAAAGAAAACTCACAACCACAGTAATTTTGACGATAAAAATCAGATTCGCGATTAATTTTCACGCGCAATTGTTCGTCCCACTTTATCGGTATGTATTTTATTTCTTTGCATACATTATTTGCCGACATATCAACCTGAGATTGGTCTTTATGGCGCGACACACCCAACACAGAAGAAATTGCATTATATCCATTTTCCAGTGCAAAGCGAACTGCACGCCTGAAACGATATTCAAAGCACACACTGCACCGCGCACCGCGCTCAGGTTCTGTTTTCAGTCCACGCACCGCATCGCGCCACGCGTCGTGGTCATATTCCAAGACAGCATATTTTACGCCGCACTGTTCACAGTATTTTATCTGTTCGTTCATACGCTTGGTGTATTCTGATTCTGGGAATATGTTTGGATTATAAAACAGAATGATAAAGTCAGAAACACCTTCAATCCCATTGTCTGCCAATTGACGAATTGCACCTGCACTGCATGGCGCACAACAAGACAACAAAACAAGTTTTATATCATTCATCTTTGTTTTTCTTGGGCGTATAAAACCGTAATTTCACCAATAATGGCATTTTTTCTTTTTATTTTTACTGTTGTGTATTGATTTGCACACAGTGCGCGTTCAATTGCCTTTGGTGTTTTTCCTGTGTTATATGGATAAATCTGCTTCAGATTATAATTTAATACAATATCTGTGTCGGGATTTAGTTTGTGCCAATTCACAATTGGTTTGGACCGGAATTCCGTTGCCGGTGAAAATGCGTCTTTCCGCAATCCAAAACCAGTTATCATAGACGGAGTTATTCCAACTATCAGGGCAGGGGCATTTTTATTTTCGTCATTTATTTGTGGCTGAATTTCTTTATCATCCGTATCCAACAATTCACCTGCTGTTTTTATTTCATCAGCAATATAATAGTTGTATTCCTTTATATTTGTGTTGTTTTGAACAAGTCCGCGCGACATCTTGCGTTTACTGATTTCAGTAGTTATTTCTATACGATAGACATCAGTCCACTGATTAACAAGATTTTTAAATTCTGATATATCTGATACATAATACACAGCATTTGTAAGTGATATAACCCTTGATGATTTATTTTGCATAATGTTTCTCCGTATTTTAATTATTATACTTATCGCCGACCTTATATGATTCGTCTAATTCGATAATATTATCACCGTCTGTACCGACCCCCAGTTCCGCAGCACTGCACATCATACCAAATGATTCAACACCTGCAACCGCGCGTCGTGAAAGTGGCTTCTTGGAATTGGGCAGTATTGCGCCAACTGGTGCCAAGACCCCACGCATACCAACGCGCACATTTGACGCACCACATACAATTTGAACCAAATCTGCGCCACCGGCATTAACAGATAATATATGCAAATCTTCGCGTGTTGGGTGATTTGATACACTTACGATTTCTGCAACAATTGGCGCAATAGTTTCAACCTTTGGGCGGTTAGTATATTTTTCTGTCAGATATTTAACCTTGTCGTCATCAATGCGATTGAACAAGTTCTCGGGCACAACAAATTCTGCACCATCTGCGATTCTGTGTTCGTATTTTTCTGGCCAAGATAGGTCAGATTTATTTACAAAAACAGATTGGATTTTATCAGCAGAATCTGGCATAAATGGTGCAGACACACGCGAATACAAATCAATCAGTTGAAAGCATTCGTTTAACACATTTGCAGCCGCATCTGTATTACCATCTTTGACCAGTGCCCATGGTGCGTTTCGTGTCATATATTCATTACCAATTGCATACAACCCGCGCAGGGCGGCGATTGATGCACGAAATTCACACGCGTCCAGCGCGGTTGTTAATTCTGACAATTTTTCATCAATTTGCGCTTTCAATTCAGAATCGATTCCACCAGATTTTGGAATATTCAGACCAAAGTTCTTTTCTGTTAATTTGCAAACACGCGAAACAAAGTTCCCCAGCATACCATTCAAATCTTTGTTTACGATATCTGCAAAACGTTCGGATGTAAAGTCTGTATCATCTGTTTCTGGGGCAGATGCCATCAATGCATAACGCCAATAATCCGCCGGAAATTCACGTATTGCATCATTCAAGAAAATTCCATTTCCGGTTGATTTAGAAACTTTCGCGCCTTCAAAATTTAGGAAATTCATACCTTTCAGCATATCAACTGTTTTCCAGTTATCGTTCATTGCCAATTCCTGGGCAGGAAAGAATATAGAATGGAACGACACATTATCTTTTCCCATAAATTGTGCATAATGCACATCGTCGCCACCATGCCACCAATCGGCCCAGTTTTCATTTGCGTACTGTGATATTGAAACATAGCCCCAAGGTGCATCAAACCACACATAAAAAACTTTGTTTTCATAGCCTGCCTTGTTCACAGGAACGCCCCATTTCAAATCGCGGGTAATCGGACTGTCTTGCAGACCTTCGGCCAACCATTTATTTGCAATCGCCAATGCGGTTTTTGACCAACCCTGACGCGAATCAATCCATTGGCGCAGTTTGTCCTGCATTGCGCTGGTACGGAAATACAAGTGCTTTGTTTCGCGCATTTCAAC
>JAFXFG010000007.1 GCA_017520675.1 Alphaproteobacteria bacterium | reverse complement strand
TGTCTGGCGTAATGCAGATGGTAAGTTTAACACCGCGCGTTTGGCCTCTGACGCAACTGCTGGTGTTATTCTGGGTACTGCCGGTGGTTTGATTTCGAACAAGTTAATCAAAAAGAATCAAGTCAAAAAGGGTTTTGAAGGTATAGGGTGTTATGTCGGTGGTCAGACAGTGGCTGAGTTTGGGGATGAATTCACAGTTGGCATAATGTAAAATTAAATATAATGGTCTATCTAAACGCGGTGCCGGAAACTCATGTATCATTTGTACACATCGTTTCCGGCACCGCGTTTATCTAAACCATTCTATTTAATTTTAACCCATGCAAGGGGTTGGGTAGGGTGGCTCATGTAGCGTTTGTACACTACGCCACCCCCATTCACTTTATCTAAACCATTCTATTTAATTTTAACCCATGCAAGGGGTTGGGTAGAGTGCCGGAAACTCATGTATCATTTGTACACATCGTTTCCGGCACTGCGTTTATCTAAATCATTATATTTAATTTTAACCCATGCAAGGGGTTGGGTAGGGTGGCTCATGTAGCGTTTGTACACTGCGTTGTCGGGATTGATTTTATCTAAATCATTATAATTAATTTTAACCTCTGCAAGGGGCGGTGGAGAATAAGTCCCTGCGGGGCAATGGATTCCCGCCTGCGCGGGAATGACGAGTGTGGGGCGGTGGGCGATACGTGGGAATGACGAGAGAGTAAGGGTGAGGCCCGATACGGGTATGACGTTGAACGAGGGTGGGGCCGGATGCGCGGGAATGACGAAGAGAGATTTAACAAATAAAAAAAACCGTCTGGGGACGGTTTTTTCATTTTGTGATAAAGATATGTTATGCCGCGGCGGTAAAGACTTTTTGAACATCGTCGTTCGCGTCCAGTGCGTCAACCAATTTTTCAATCTTGGCATATGCTTCGTCATCTAAATCCATTGGCATATTTGGTAACCAGGTTAATTCGGCCTGTTCAGGTTCGCCCAGTTTGTCTGCCAAAATCTTTTGTGCAGTGATAAAATCTTCGGGCTTGGTCGTGATAATAAAGCCTTCTTCGCTGGTTTCCAGATTGTCTGCGTTCGCATCCATAATGATTTCCATCATTTCGTCTTCGGTCTTGCCAATTGATGCAGGATACATAATTTGACCCGCGCGTGTGAACATAAATACAACCGAGCCTTCTTCGCCCATATTGCCACCGTTCTTGGCGAAAATATTGCGAATTTCAGGTACTGTGCGACGTGGGTTGTCGGTTAATGCCTCTACAATAACGGGGACAGCACCAGGGCCATAGCCTTCGTATCTGACGGATTCATAGTTTTCTGTGTTTGCACCAGATGCTTTTTCAATTGCGCGCTTGATATTATCGTTTGGCATTGAATTCTTGCGCGCAGTCAATATCGCCAAGCGCAGGCGCGGATTGTTGTCAGGACTTTTGTCGCCCAATTTCGCAGCCATCGTTATTTCGCGTGCAAGTTTTGTGAATAATCCACTGCGGGCGGCGTCCGCAGCACCTTTCTTGTGTTGGATGTTATGCCATTTACTGTGTCCACTCATATTTGACCTTTTTATTATTTTAGATTAAAATTACCATAAAAGGATAACAAATGATTGGAAAATTGCAAGGTATTGTTGATTATATTGGTGATGGTGTTGTTATTTTGTTAACGGGGGGCGTCGGGTACAAGGTATTTACCGCAGAATACTTGACACATAAGGCAACGGTGGAATTGTGGATTGAAACTGTTGTGCGCGAAGATTCAATCAGATTGTTTGGTTTTACAACAATTGCAAATCAAAATTTATTTAATATGCTGACCGCGGTGTCGGGGGTCGGACCAAAGGTCGCATTGGCAATACTGGGGACAATTAGCGCAGATGTTTTAATGTCTGCCATCGCAACTGGGGATGCAAAAACAATTGCGACTGCACCAGGGGTCGGTAAAAAAATGGCAGAAAAAATTATCGTGGAACTGAAAAATAAAATCGGGGGTGGGGCGGCAAATCTGTTCGCACAGGACGCAGCCGTTGCAACAGGTGGGGCGTTGCCAGACCTGTTGGCCGCACTGGAGGCCTTGGGATATCGCAGGCTGGATATATTGGATATGGCGCAAAAGTTAGTGTTGGCAAATCCTGCGGCTGATGTGTCGCGATTGGTCCCAATGGCACTGAAAGAAATAAGCAAGGGAAAATAAGATGAATAATGATATTATTTTTGCGTTATCAAGTGGACAAGGAAAATCTGGTGTCGCGGTAATTCGTATAAGTGGTGAAAATCTGCGTGATATATTTTTGAAATTTATAAATAAGTCTGATGTTAAAAATCGTTATGCTTATTTTACTAATTTGCGTGATAATGATGGCGAATTGATTGACCAATGTTTGCTGGTCTTTTTCCCTGCACCAAATTCGTTCACAGGCGAAGATGTTATCGAAATTCATACGCATGGCGCACCAGCAGTAATTGAAAAAATATTTGAATATTTAACCTTATTAGGTATGCGAATCGCAACGCGTGGGGAATTTTCAAAGCGCGCGTTCTTTAATAATAAAATGGACTTGGCAGATGTTGATGGGTTAGCAGCGTTGCTGGACGCGCAGACAGATAAACAAAGAAAAACTGCACTGAAATCTATGCTGGGGGGGGATAGTGATGTTTATAATTCGTGGCGGACACAAATGCTGGAAATTTCTGCGTATGCGGCAGCTATGCTGGATTACAGCCCTGATGACTTGCCATTGAATATCGACCAGACAATATTGGCGCGTGTTGAAAAATTGCACAGGGAAATAAGTGCTGCGTTGGGGACTTATAAAGTAGCGCGCACAATTCGTGGTGGAATTAATGTTGCGCTGGTGGGGGAAACAAATGTCGGGAAATCATCAATCTTTAATTATATGGTCGGGGCAAATCGTGCAATTGTGTCGGATATAGCGGGGACTACGCGTGATGTTGTGTCGGCAACAATTGATATTGATGGGTTCTTGGTTAATTTGAATGATACAGCAGGTTTGCGCGAAACAGATGATGAAATCGAATCTATTGGAATAGAAAAAACCAAGGCGGAAATTGAAAATTCTGATATTATAATTCGCGTCTATACGCCAGAAAATATACCCTTGTACAGAATTGATGATACGCGTATTGGACCAAATCCAAATATTTATGTTGTAAATAAAATAGATACATCAGATTGCTTTGATGAAAGTTTCGGAATTAATGTTTCTGTGAAAACAGGCGAAGGTATGCAGGTGCTGATGAATGCACTGCGTGCGACAATTCACGAAATGTTTGATGGGGCAGAATCTGGTCTGGTGGTTAATGCGCGTACGAAGTCTTTGTTAGAGCAGGCGGAAAAAGAATTAAGCACAGCATTGAATGTTGGTGATAATTATGACCTGTTGGCGGAACACGTGCGTGGGGCAGCAGATGCAATCGGTAAAATATTGGGCGTGATTACAGCAACAGAAGTGTTAGATACCACATTTGGGCAGTTGTGTCTGGGTAAGTAATTTCTGTTCGTATTAGTGCTGATTTTGTGATATAATTTGCAGGATATGGCAAAAGATAAATATATTTCTGTTGGAAAAAGAGTTAGTGGTTTTTCGTTCGCAAATCTGGGACTGTTTACGGGGTTCGCAGACGGTATTTATAATGCGGTTTATTCGCTGGTGTTGTTGGAAATATTTCGGTCGTCTGCAACCGTTGGTGTGTATGTTGCGATATATTCAGTGTTTTGCTTTTTAGTCGGGTTGTTCGCAAATGAAATTTTTAGACAGTTTTCAAAAGTACGCGTTTTTTACTTTGTAATGCTGATGATTGCAATTTGCTATGCAATGATGAGTTTTTCTATTCTGCCGCGTACCTTTATTATCTTGGATTATACAACAGGATTTGCAATAACGTTAATCGCAATGCTGATTCCGCTGTTTATGTCTGATTTTTCGAAAAATATTGGTATGGCGCGTCTTAATTCCAGATATCATTTATGGATGAATGTTGGGGCGTTGTTGGCACCGACAGTTGCGGTGATGATTGCAAATAATTTTGATAACAGGGCCGCATTTATGGCGTCTGCGTTGATTTATTTTGCAGGCTGGGGAATGTTTAAGTACTTTAAAATTGTCCAGCAAGATAAAAAAATAAAGCCTGTTAGTCCGCGCAGGACATTCAAGGCTTTGTGGAAAAATACGATTTCGTTCTTTCATGTGCCAGGAATGTTGCAGGCATATTTGGTGAATTTTGGATACTATTCTTTGCGGGCAATGCGCGTGTTGTATGTGCCAATTGTTGTCGTGGAAAATGGGTTTAGCAAAGATGTCTTGGGATGGGTGTTGACCTTGGGGATTATTCCGTATCTGTTGCTGAGTGATGCAATGGCAAAAATGGTGCGCAGATTTGGTAAGACAATCTGGTTGGTTCTGGGGTTTGGGTCATTCGCAGGTTTGTCTGTGCTGGCGACCTTCTTGACGGGGGTGCCGTTGTTAAGTATCTTTGTTTTGTGGCAGATTTCAGGCGCATTGATGGAATCTGTGCATGATTTGTTGTTCTTTGATAATACAAAAAAATCACAGCAGACAAAATATTATGGTGTGTTCAGGACAAGTGCAAATCTGCCGAATGTTGTTGCGCCAATATTGGGGGCCGCGGTTATCGCAATTTGGGGAAGTACGGCCGCAGTTTGGGGGGTAACTGCACTGGTCGGTGTGCTGAGTGTTTTTGTGCTGATAAAAAGAAAGTGATACTTGATTTTTTGTGGGGTTCTTAGTATGATTTTTATCGGAAAATAAAGGGGATTATTATGGCAAAAAAAGAAGTTGCAAAAGATGCAGGGGCAGGGGTGAAAAATCCTGCGCTGGAATCTGCGTTGGCACAAATTCAAAAACAATTCGGTAAAGAAGCAATTATGAAAATGGGCGATGGTTCGCAACAAAATATCGAGGCGATTTCATCAGGCTCGTTGGGGTTGGATATTGCCTTGGGAATTGGTGGGTATCCAAAGGGACGCATCGTTGAAATATATGGGCCTGAAAGTTCGGGTAAAACAACATTGGCATTACATGCAGTTGCAGAATCACAAAAGAAAGGCGGAACATGTGCGTATATCGATGCAGAAAATGCACTGGACCCAAGTTATGCGAAAAAATTAGGGGTCGATGTTTCTAATCTGATTATTTCACAACCTGATTCTGGTGAACAGGCCTTGGAAATTGCAGATACATTGATTAAATCAGGGGCGGTTGATGTCGTTGTGATTGATAGTGTGGCGGCACTGGTGCCAAAGGCAGAATTAGAAGGTAATATTGGGGATTCCTTTGTTGGGACAACTGCCAGATTGATGAGTCAGAGTTTGAAAAAATTAGCAGGTTCTGTTTCGCGCAGTAATACTTTGCTTATCTTTATTAATCAGATTCGTATGAAGATTGGGGTTATGTTTGGTAATCCTGAAACAACATCAGGGGGAAATGCGTTAAAGTTCTATGCGTCTGTACGCCTTGATATCCGCCGTACAGGACAAATTAAAGATAAAGAAAATATTGTTGGAAATGAAACACGTGTCAAGGTTGTGAAAAATAAAGTCGCACCACCATTCCGTACAGTTGACTTTAAGATTATGTATGGCGAAGGTATTTCAAGAATCAGTGAAATACTGGATATGGGTGTGAAATATGACTTTATCGAAAAGGCTGGCAGTTTCTATTCTTATAACAGTGAACGTATGGGACAGGGTGAGGCAAATGCCCGCGCATGGCTGAAAGACCACCCAGAAGTACAACAGGAATTGCTGGATAAAATTATGGCACGCGCGTCTGGTATCGCAGAAGAAATGACAACTGGTCCAATCGATGATGATGCAGATGATGTTATGCCAATAGAAGAATAATAAAAGTGTCCCCCAGTTTGGCTGGGGGATTTTGTAGTTAGATGATAAAAAAAGGTGTGTGAAATGAATATTGAACGTATGCTGGCAATGACTGATATTATTGTGCGTGCACATATATTAAATTGGTTTTGGCGTCCACGTGTGAAAAGACGTGTGGTCAGAAGTAATGTTATATCACAAGTTATTCCAAAATATTTTAAGCGTTATTTGCCGGCAATAAATAATGTGCCAGAGGTGGAAGTGGAAAATAACGATGAAAATGACAAGATTTTTACACTGTGGTTGCAGGGTGAAGATAATGCACCACCATTGGTTAAGGCGTGCTATCGCAGTGTTCGCAGACATTGTAAACAGGAACTGATTGTTCTGGATGAAAAAACTGTTTTTGATTATATAACCTTGCCAGATGTGATTATGCAAAAACGTAAAGCAGGAAAAATATCGCACGCACATTTCGCAGATATTTGTCGTGTGGAATTGTTGTATAACCATGGTGGGTATTGGTTGGATTCAACAGGATTTGTAACAGCACCAATCCCAGACTGGATTGAAAAAGAAGATTTCTTTGTTTATATGGCGGGACAAAATGTCGGCAGTCCATATAGTTATATGCAAAATTGCTTTATTCGTGCGCGCAAGGGGGCATTCCTGTTGGCGGCATGGCGGGCAATGATGTTAGAATATTGGAAAAATGAAAATGGGCCGTTTGATTACTTTATGCATCAGTTGTTGTTCAAGACGATGGTTATGAATGATGAACGCGTGAAAAAATATTTCGAAAAAATGCCACATGTTGATCAAGACCCTACGCATGCATTGTGGTGGGATTATCATGATAAACCGTTTGATAAGAAAACCTTTGACAAGGTGACAAGTGGGGCTTTCTTTCAAAAGACAACTTATCATCAGGCAAAAAATCCAAAGCCTGGGACTGTTGCAGCGGAAATGTTGAAAATGTAATTTTAGAAAGGTGAATATAATGCCAAAAATTTCAGTCGTTATTCCTGTGTACAAGGTGGAAAAATATTTGCGTAGGTGCTTAGATTCTTTGATTGCGCAAAGTTTTCAGGATTGGCAGGCGATTTGTGTCGATGATGGCAGTCCAGATTCTTGTCCAAAAATATTGGATGAATATGCCGCAAAAGATGAACGAATTAAGGTGATTCATAAAAAAAATGCAGGCGTGTCGGCCGCGCGTAATGACGGTATGAAAATTGCAAATGGTGATTATATTCACTTTCTGGACGCGGATGATTGGATTGATGTGGATTTCTATGCGCATGCAATTACAGTCGCAACAGATTCAGATGCAGATATGGTCGTAGCAGGGTTTGTTAGCGATAATAAGTACACGAAGCCAATTGTTTATAAATCTGTCAAATTGTTGAAAACAATCAAGCAAAAGTTGATGGGGACATATGCGCTTACTGATTCGTATGTTTGGCGGTATTTGATAAAAACTGATTTCTTGAAGCAAAATGATTTGAAATTTGATACTTCCTTGATTGCACAGGAAGATACTTTGTTTGTATTGAACGCGATTGAGGTGGCAAATGCAATCGCGGTGGTGCCTTGGGTTAATTATCATTATATGTTTAATGAAAATTCTGCCTTGAATTCAAGGGATGTCGCCCATCATGCAAAGGTTAAGCAACAATACAAAATCGGAAAAAAATATCGTGCGGATTTTGCAAAAAAACATAAATTGTCTTGGTTGTGGAAATTAAGAAAACTTATAAATATGTTCAGATAAAAATAGGAGGAGATTGTGCCAAAGATATCAGTGATTGTTCCTGTATATAATGTGGAAAAATATTTGCGCAGGTGTCTGGAAAGTATAAAGAATCAGACCTTTACAGATTGGGAAGCAATATGTGTAAATGATGGCAGCCCAGATGATAGTGCGCAAATACTGAATGCGTTTGAAAAATTAGATGCGCGATTCAAGGTTGTTAATAAAGAAAATGGCGGTCTGTCAGATGCGCGTAATGTCGGTATGCAATATGCAACAGGGGATTATATTTTATATGTCGATAGTGATGACTTTATTCACCCACAAACAATGGAAATTGCGTATGCGCTGGCACTGCGTGATGGGTCGGATATCGTTTCGTTTACATATGACAGAATTTATCGCCCACAACTGATGGTGCGACACAAATTGGGACTGGATACAGATAATGTCGTGCCAAAGCGGATTCGTACAAAATATAATTTGCAAAAATTAAAGACTAAAAAGGTAGATGATATATTTCAAGTTGCAACAGAACGTACGCATAATAAATTTAATCCAGAACGCAAATGGTTGATTAAACACTGTCAGGTTTGGAAGAATTTGTATAAGCGCGAATTAATTGCAAATATTCCGTTTATAAAAGGGATTTTGTTCGAAGATTTTCCATGGTGGAGTCGCGTTATGTTGCAAAATCCAAGTGTAACTGTTGTGCCGTTGCCGTTGTATTTCTATATACCAAATTTTGGCGGAATTGTATTAAGCGCAAAGCAATTAAAAATAATGCAAAGCCTGTGTACAGGAATTCTAGATGCGTATGCGGCATATAAGGAAAATGCGACAGAATATCAATTTAAGAAATGGAGTCAGAATTTCTTGTGGTATTTTGTTGCAAAGGTGTTTAAGAAAATAAAATATTTGAATTCTGATGATGAATTAGAAATTGCACGTGAATGTTTGCGGAATTTAGAACGGGTAGGGGTGCTGGATAAACCACCGTTTAGATGGACAAAAAAACTGCGCAGACAGATATGCGACTTTATCGGAACATGCAGAGTGTAAAAAAAAAGCCCCATTGGGGCTTTCTTTTATAGTGTGCCTATTGATAAAATTTTTTGTAGGTTTTTTTCTGATTCTGTTTCGATTTCTGTTGCGGTATTGTCAAGTTCTTGGATGTATTTTTTGTACTGCTGTGTGGTGGATTTGATTGCGTCGCGCATACCGTCTGTTAAATCATCATAAAGAATCGCATTGTTTTTGTTAAAACGATAAAAATTTGCAAATTTATTGTGGATAACTGGAATTTTTTTGAATCCGTATATTAGTTGTGCCGACCCTGTAACTTTGCTGGTTATATATTTTTCATGGTCGTTGTTGTCTGGGTCTAGTAAAGGTAAAAAGAAATGGGATAATTCAACATATTTGTACATGTCGGGATAGTCTAGGTGCCCTAGTATTTTTATGTGTTTTTGTGTGGCTTTTGGGATTTTTTTTAGATGTCCATATCCAATAATAAGAACTTGAAATAAGTGCCCTTCGTCGTGAAGTTGCTGTATTGCGTTTAGTAATAGTTTGTGATTTTTTCTTTCTGGTTCAATGCCCCCAACACATATAAAAGTTGTAGGACTTTGTTTTGCTGGAATTGTATAATCGCCAAATAAATGTGGGTTTATGTAAGTGCAATTGTCGTATTTGCCCAACATTATGTTGTGATTTGTGTCTGTGTCGGAATAAAATTCAGAAATATATTGGGATTCATGGTGAATATAATATACAGATTTGTGTTTCCGTAAATCTGGAAACATATCGGGAATATTGTTTCCGCCACCCTTGTAATTGATAGATGACATAATAAATATGTGGTCGTATTTGCGTAAGTGTTCAATTTTTAGTAATTTGTGAAGTCGTCTAAGGGATGCAGAATATATTTTGCAGATATTGTTTAGTCTGCAAAATGGATTTTCGTTTGCAAGATGCTTGTTCACCAGACAATATACATTAATGTTCAGATTTTGAAAATATTTTATGTATGCGGCAATAACCTCGCCATGACAGCCATTTGTTTCAACCAGTAAAACATTGTTGGGTTTTGGGGTGTCGCGCAGGAAGTTTGGCTTTGATAATATTTTTTTGAAAAATGAAAACATATTTAGTCCTTTGTAGGGGTTAAATATTTGTCTGTTTGAAGCGTTCGGGGATTTTTACAATGCGCTTTAACCCCAGCATATTTGGTTTGTTAAGCGCGTATGGGGCACGCAAATATGTTTGAATAAAGCGCGCGATTTTTAGCCATTTTTCACCGTATGCAACGCGGTTTGATACATCATTAATTGTGCCGTTGCCACGACGTTTTAGATGATTTACCCAATCGGGACCGCGATTTGCAGCCTTGGAAATAAGCATATCCATATCAACCGCGCCAAAGTGAAATAAATACAGGTTCTGGTCAATGTGAAAATTGTGCCCTTTGATACGATGGAAACCGCTGCCCCAGCGGACTGGACGGGTTATAACAACTGGCTTGGTATAGCGCGTAGATAACAGGGCATATGCACGCTGTGCCAAGAAAGGTTTGCTGGGGTCAAGTGGCTTTTCAAGTTTCAGGTGTTGACCAATGTCCAGCCCCAGTCCAGATAGGGTGGTTTTGATTTTCTTGCCAGATAGATATTCGTATAAATTCTGATTCAGGGCAGGGTCGACCGCTAAAAATTCATCACAATCACAGCCAATTACTATGTCGTATTTTTTTAGTAATTCATTGGCCTTGTTCGATATTAAATTGATGCGATATTTGTCCCCCGCTGCGCGCGACATATCAGTATGAGGTAATTTTTCAATGTGTGCAGAACCTGCGTTTTCTGGAATAATCTGGTCGGTGCCGTCAAGGAATATGTATAAATTTTCAGTGCCAAATAATCCACCATAGTATTCAATCCAACGCGATAAGAAAAATTCGTCATTTCGTGCCATTGTTATTGCAGCGATGCGTTTCTTTGCCATATCTAGATTCCTTTGGTTTTTAGTTTATGGATTGTATAGGTTATGTTGCGCCATATTATCTTGAATGGATTGCGTGTAAGCAATCGGTTGATGTTATCAGTGCCGTATGTGCGACGTGCGCTGGATAAAATATCATACCGCAGGTTTGGTTCGGTGTGGCACAGGATATATAATAGCTGACGACCAAGTGCGCCATAGTGGCGTGTGAAGCAAACTTTTTTGATAAAAGGCATTTTTTGTTTGAATAATCGCTTTGGTGCGTTATATATGCTGCGTCCAGGGGCAGAATACAGGCAATCCCACGATAGGTTATGTTCGTTTAGTTTTTTTGTAAAACCATGTTCGTATAATACGGTTATTAGGCCCTTGGATTCGTGGTGTTGGACAGATTGTAAATGGTCGCGGAACCAGTCTGATAAAAATACAGTTTTGCGCATGCCGATAAACCAAGATTGAATGTGTGCAGATTTGCGGTGCGGGTTCTTGACCATACCAAATGCATCGGTTTGTAATGATTCCATGCGGTCAAGATATGTTGATAGTTTATATAATGGACCATACATAGAATCATTTACTAAATATATAAAATCATAATCTGATAATTTCAGGTTTTTTGTTGCCCAATTAAAAGCGCGCTTATAAGAACCAAAATCGTATTCGTTGTGTCGTGTGCCGGATGTGTATACGCAGTGTTTCTGCACTTTTTTTAATTCAGCACCAGTGCAATCGGAATCCATTATGAATACAATGTCGCCAAGTAATGAAAGTGATTCAATGTAATAAATCAGCGCGTCATCAATAATGCCGTTGTGGTCGTATGCAGCAAATAAAAATAAACGTTTGGGTTTCATATTGTATAATTTACATCATTTTTATATTATTTGCAACAAAGCCTTTGTAACATAAAATAACACCCCGTTGTGGGGTGTTGTTTTTATTCTTCAACGTTTTTGCGTGTCTTTTTGCGAATGTTGCTGTCCAGTTCTTTCTTGCGCAGGCGAATTGTGTCAGGTGTAATTTCAACCAATTCGTCATCAAGAATATAGGACAAGGCTTCTTCCAAAGATATGCGACGCGGTGGCGCCAAGAATAACTTTTCATCCGCAGTTACAGAACGCATATTGGTTAATTCTTTGCCTTTGATTGGGTTGACTTCCAAATCGTTTTCTTTGCTGTGTTCGCCAATAATCATTCCAGAATAAACTTCTGTTTGCGGGTCGATAAACAATGTACCGCGTGGTTGCAGATTAAATAGCGCGTATGTGGCGGCACTGCCTTTCTCCATTGATACCAGAACACCTGGGCGATATTGTTGGATTGCGCCACGGTATGTGTCGTATTTGTCAAATACGCGGTTCATAATACCTGTGCCACGTGTGTCGGTGCGGAATTCCGATAGGTACCCAATCAAACCGCGTGATGGCGCAGAAAATACAATTCGGGTCTTGCCATTGCCGGATGCTTTCATTTCTGTGATTGTGGCTTTGCGCTTGGTCATTTTTTCGATAACAACACCGCTGAATTCGTCGTCAACGTCAATAACAACATCTTCGATTGGTTCCAGTTTTTCGCCGTTTGGACCATCGTGCATTACAACGCGTGGGCGACTGACGCTAAGTTCAAAGCCTTCGCGACGCATTGTTTCAATTAAAATACCCAGTTGTAATTCACCACGACCGGATACTTCAAAGGCTTCGTTATTTTCGCTTTGTTCAACTTTTAGGGCGATGTTTGTTTCGGCTTCTTTGAATAGGCGTTCGCCAATCATACGCGATGTTAATTTTTTGCCAGATTTACCAGCCAAAGGTGATGTGTTCACAAAGAATGTCATCGTTAGGGTTGGTGGGTCAATCGGCATTGCGGGAATTGGTTCGGTTACTTCTGGGGCGCAAAGAGTGTCCGCCACTGTTGCCTTGGAAAATCCAGCAACAACAACAATGTCGCCAGCCGATGCAGAATCACGAGAAATTTTTTCAACACCGCGATGTTCGATAATCTTGGTGATTTTTGCGTTTTCAATAAATTCACCGTTGCGATTGATTGCCTTGACGGATTGTCCAACGCGAACAGTTCCAGATTCAATTTTGCCTGTCAGAATACGACCGACATAGGGGTCAGCCTCTAATGTGGTGGCCAACATTGTAAATGGTGCATCCAATTGACAGCGTGCGCCGTTGCAATCAGGGGCAGGGACATGGTCCACAATCAATTGGAACAGGGGGGTTAAATCCTTGCGTTCGTCATTTAAATCGCGTACAGCCCAACCATCACGACCAACCGAATATAAATATGGGAAGTCAAGTTGAGAGTCTGTCGCACCCAGTTTATCAAATAAATCAAATGTTTCAGATAATACTTCATCAGGACGCGCATCGCCGCGGTCAACCTTGTTAATGCAAACAATTGGACGAAGCCCTAATTTTAATGCCTTGGAAAGTACGAATTTGGTTTGGGGCAGTGGACCTTCGGCACTGTCAACCAATAATACAACACCGTCAACCATTGACAGAATACGTTCAACTTCGCCACCAAAGTCCGCGTGCCCAGGTGTATCAACAATGTTAATCTTGTATTCGCCCCATTGTATTGATGTAGGCTTTGCCGAAATAGTAATGCCGCGTTCGCGTTCAATGTCGCCACTGTCCATTACGCGGTCGTCAATGCGTTCGTTGTCGCGAAATGTACCAGCCTGTTTTAACATATTGTCAACCAATGTGGTCTTGCCATGGTCAACGTGCGCAATAATTGCAATGTTGCGAATTTTCATAATTCTTTGCCTTATGTTTTTGTTAATCGGGTACAGGGTATAACTAAAAATAAGAAATTTCAACTTTTTTTATGCGAATACTTGACATTTTGTTGAGTTTGTCTATATTCGTTGGTGTGGATGTAGAACAAAAGGATTTATTTATGAAAAGGTTTATTGCAGAGATGAAATTTAAGTATAGGCCACAGTGGTTGGCGTTACGTGATTTTGGGCATAGAATCACTGGGAATGACAGGTGGATACGCGAATATAATGATATTCTTATGACTATGTCTTATAATGTGCAGTATGCAGAAGAAATTGGGCATAGTGCAGAGGAAGTAGAGCGTATTCGCAAGGCACGTGATATCTGGTCAGAAGAAGATATTGAATTTGCAAATGGTAATATTTTGTTGTTTTCGGGCTATAATCCATATGCTGCAAGACGTGCTAAGAATAAAAAGAAGGTAGAAGAAGGGCGTAAATTGCTGAAAAAGTTTAATTTGATAATGATTAAGTCCAGAGAAGAGGAACGTTAATTAACTAATCAATTATATCGATATAGGGGTTAACAATATGAATTATCAACTTTTTTTTGATGCAATACTTGACTTTTATTTATTTTTGTCTATATTTATTGGTGTGAGTATGAAACAAAAAGGATTTATTTATGAATAGGTTTGTTGCAGAGTTGAGATTTAAGTATAGGCCACAATTGTTGGCGATACGTAATTTTGGGCATAGAATTACAGGTAATGATAAGTTGATAGAGGAATTTAATCTGATTTCTTCTAGTTTACTTTATTATTCTGATTATGCCAAGGTGGTTGAACATAATGTGGAAAAATCAGAAGCCCTTCGTAAGGAGCATGATAAATTTGCTGAATGGTGTTCTTATAAATGTGAAACTGGATATGGATGGGAATTATCTAGTTATAATCCATATACTTCAAGACGTGCTAAGAATAAAAAGAAGGTAGAAGAAGGGCGTAAATTATTGAAAAAGTTTAATTTGACAATGATTAAGTCCAGAGAAGAGGAACGTCAATTAATTAATCAATTAGATCGATATAGGGGTAAAAAGTGGTAAATTATGAAGATGTTTTAACAGATTTTTATGGTGAAATAATTGTTTATTTGACTAGACGTTTGAAAACAGCACATGATAAGCAGGAATTTGATGCAATTAATAATAATATTGAAAAGTTAAAGGATATAAAGGCAAATCCTGTCTTTTATTCTGATTATGGTGTAAGGGTTAAATATAATAAAGAACTTGATGCGGATTCGTTTGGTGTTCGTGATAATACCTATAGATTATATGCGGATGTTGTATGGAATTCAAAAGATTTGAATAGTCCATATTCCCATTATCGTAATCAAGCGCAGGAAGTTTTGCAAAAGGCATATAGAGAGATGAAAATAAGAAATGCAAAAAATGGATTTCAAAAGATGAAGTTCAAATTGCAAAGTCCAGAAAAAATTATGCAAAATTATAATCAGAGATAAGAAGCGCCCATATTTGGGCGTTTTTTTGTAAAGATTTATTTGCAGGTAATTTCATTTACCACTACCCCGTCTGCTTACGCATCCACCCCTTCGCCAGCGAAGGGGATTGGGTTTGTCGTATCTAATCCGTTTGCGCGTTTTTGTTTAAGTTGGTTCCATAATAACACTTCGGATAGAGTGGAATTTTTTCGTAAATTCCGTGCAAGATTTCGTAAAGATTTATTTACAGGTAATTTCATTTACCACTACCCCGTCTGCTTGCGCATCCACCCCTTCGCCAGCGAAGGGGATTGGGTTTGTCGTATCTAATCCGTTTGCGCGTTTTTGTTTGAGTTGGTTCCATAATAACACTTCGGATAGGGTGGAATTTTTTCGTAAATTCCGTGCAAGATTTCGTAAAGATTTATTTGCAGGTAATTTCATTTACCACTACCCCGTCTGCTTGCGCATCCACCCCTTCGCCAGCGAAGGGGATTAATACCCCTGATACACAATTGTACAAAAGTCGGTGATATGCACTAATAATCCCCTTCGCCAGCGAAGGGGATTAATACCCCTGATACACAATTGTACAAAAGTCGGTGATATGCACTAATAATCCCCTTCGCCAGCGAAGGGGTGCCGGTTTATCCGGCGGGGTAGTGGTTAATAATAAATGTTTCTATATTGTATAATACATCGTTAATTTTTGTTTTTATGTCTAAATCATCAATATGTAAGACTGTCAGTCCGAGTGATTCTAGGTATTCGTGTCTGATTTTATCGTATATGTATTTATTGTCATGTGAACATCCGTCTATTTCAATTACAAGTTTTAGTTTTGGACAATAAAAATCAACGATATAATTTCCGATTACTTTTTGTCTATCGAAATCTAATCCGTTTGCGCGTTTTTGTTTAAGTTGGTTCCATAATAACACTTCGGATAGGGTGGAATTTTTTCGTAAATTCCGTGCAAGATTTCGTAAAGATTTGTTTGCAGGTAATTTCATTTACCACTACCCCGTCTGCTTACGCATCCACCCCTTCGCCAGCGAAGGGGATTATTGGTGTGTGCCACCGATTTTTGTGCGACCGCCCATCAGGGGTTGCAGACACTTTGGAATGTTGACCGAGCCATCAGGGTTTTGATGATTCTCGATAATCGGAACAATTGCGCGTGGCAGTGCAATTCCAGTGTTGTTTAAAGTCGCACAGAACTGCATATCGCCATTTTTATCGCGGAAACGCGTGTTCGTGCGGCGGGCTTGGAATTGACCAATTGAAGAGCAGGAGCCAAGTTCGCGATATGTGTTTTCGCTGGGGAACCAGGCTTCGACATCATGCATTTTTACCTTGGGAAATCCCATATCACCTGTGCAGGCTGCGATTACGCGATAGGGTAATTCAAAGTCTGACATTATTTCACACAGGTTGTTTAACAGCATTTCATGCATTTCGTCCGATTGTTCAGGGGTGCAATATACATATTGTTCAACCTTGTTAAATTGGTGTATACGCACGATTCCGCGGGTGTCGCGACCGGCGGCGCCGGCCTCTTTACGAAAGCAGGGGGAATAACCCGCGTACATAATTGGCAGGTCTTTTTCATTTAGAACTTCGTCGCTGTGCAACGAATTTAGTACAATTTCTGCGGTGCCCGTCAGACAACGGTCTGTGTCTGATAACATAAATACATCGTTGTTCATTACAGACTGGTCAGACCCCATAAAGTGCCCCGCATCAAATATAGTTTGGGGCTTGGTAATCGATGGGCAGTTTACAAAGGTAAAGCCTTTGGCGATTAATTTTTGTATTACATATGTTTGTATCGCAAGTTCAAGTTCGGCAGCCTCGCCAAATAATGCATATGTACGTGTGCCGCAAATGGAAGCGATTTTTTCAGGGCGCCACCAACCGTTCATTTCCAATAAATCCCATTGTGCGCGTGGGGTAAAGTCAAATTCGCGTGGGGTGCCGATGCGGCGAACCTCTATATTTTCTGTGTCATCGCGACCAATTGGTGAATCCGCAGATGGTATTTGTGGTATGCGGTGCAATAAGTCATTTAATGCAGATTCTTTGTCGGCAAGTTCAGCCATATCTGCTGCGATTTCTGCGTTAATTTCTTTGCTGCGTGCGATTAGTGGTGCTTTGTCTGCAGCGGTCGGGATTTCGCGTGTGATTTTGTTCTTTTCAGCGGTTTTGCTTTGCGTTATGGTTTTTAATTCACGAACGCGTTTGTCAAGCGACAGAATTTCATCGGTGTAATCGGTAAAGCCTTTTAATTCACAGGCGCGTTTTATTGCGTCTGGGTTTTCACGAATAAATTTAATGTCTAGCATTTTAATAAATCCTTAGGGTTTGTTTTTGTATATTATAGTTGTTTGTAAATGTTTGTAAAGTTTTATGCATATGAATCTTAGTCCCCAAATGGGGATGAGAACAGACAACTAAAAGATAAAAATGTTATATTCATAATGAGATTATTATAATTCACTTTGTATGATTATACAATATTTTTTTGTGATTATTTTGTTTGCAGGATTGATAACAGTATGTTATGCTGGGGGGCGAAAATATAAAAGGAAGGTTGTCAAATGTATGATGTTATTATCTTGGGTTCTGGGCCAGCGGGCTTGACAGCGGCATTGTATACAGCGCGCGCAAATAAAAAGACTGTTGTTTTGGGCGGTGATAGACTGGGTGGACAAATGGCCGGTATCGCAACCTTGGAAAATTACCCGGGTTGGCAGGGCAGTGGTGCAGAATTGGCCGAGTTTATGAAAAATCAGGCGGAAACTTTTGGGGCGCAGGTCGATTTTGTTAGCGCAAAAAGTATTTCGGGAAATGCAGAAAATGGCTTTGTCGTTGCCTGTGATAATGGTAAAGAATACAGTGGTAAAACGATTGTAATTGCAACGGGTGCCAGCCCAAGAAAACTGGAAATTGATGGGGCGCGTGAATTTATGGGGCGCGGTGTGTCATATTGTGCAACATGTGATGGATTCTTTTACAGTGGCAAGACAGTAATTGTATTAGGTGGTGGAAACAGTGCAATGAATGATGCGCTGTATCTGGCGGATTTGGCAAAAGAAGTTATAATTGTGTACAGAAAAAGTGCCTTTACGCGCGCAGAGGCCGTATTGCGTGAACGGGTCGAACAACGCGAAAATATCAAATGTATGTTTAATACAGACTTGAAAAAGATAGAGGCAAAACCAGATTCAAATGATGGCGAATTATTGATTACAACAACAGATGATAATCAAATTGTCGCAGATGGGGTCTTTGTTGCAATAGGACACGAGGCAAATACAGACTATCTGACCGAAGATATTAAACGCGATGCAATGGGACGATTGGCACCAAGTGAGTTGCCAGATGGTATGTTTGTGGCAGGTGATGTGTATTCAAATATAAAAATGCAGATTGCAACAGCCGTTGGTACAGGGTGCGAGGCAGGTATGGATGTCGTCGCTTTCTTGAATAAGATGGCATAGTTCTAAAAAAAAATAGGAAAATAAACATATTTCTTTTTCTGGGGGACTGATATATAATCCTAGGCGTATCGATTAATTAATGATACGTTTAGGTGTTGTCTTGCAATATTGAATTTGTTGGTTCTTCAAAAGAAGATTGCACCAAATATAAGCCGGTCGGAGAATCTTTAATTGATTTATGTATTTGCATAATGTCTTTTAATTTTCTAGACTCTTTGGCCATCGAACGTTTTACAGACTAAATATTAACATAGGAGAGAATCGTGTCGATAGATAAAACAAACTTGAGTCATGAATTTGTTATTCCCGAAGGGGAACAGGAAATTTATGAGTTAATTGGCAAAACCATACGCGATGCACGCGTGGCGCGTAACCTGACACAGGAAGAGGTCGCAGAGGCACTGGGTGTGGATGTAGAGGTGATGGATGCGTATGAAAAGGCTGAGATTGCAGTGCCAGTATATCATTTTTTGGAAATAGCAAAATATATGAAGTGGCCACCGGAATTCGATGAAATGCAAAAGAAAATAGCCTAAGGCTTTATTTATCGTTTTTGATTATTATCAAGTATGCCCCGCAATATGTGGGGCAATTTTTATTGATTTTTGTTTTTTCTTGGTATATTATATGTTTCGTTTTAGTGCGCAGGTGTTGATATGATTGACAACCATGGAATTTGCACACTAATTAAAAAGTTATAAATCAGGGTGGCACCGCGCATATAAATAATTCTTGCGCCCCTGAAATCTTAATAATATAACAGGGTGCCAGAAATTTTCCGATTTTTAGCGCCCAAAACAAAAAAAGGTCCAAAATGTTATCTTTGAAATCAAAATTCAGAACACATACTTGTGGTGAATTGAATGCAAATAATGTCGGCGAAACTGTAGTTTTGTCGGGGTGGGTTCATCGTAAGCGCGACCATGGGGCGCTGTTGTTTATAGACCTGCGCGATAATTATGGAATTACACAGATTGTTTTTGATGGGGGGGATGAAAATCTGGAAAAGGTTAGACCAGAGTCTGTTATAAAAATTACAGGTAAGGTTGTCGCGCGTGATGCCACAGCAGTAAATGAAAAAATCCCAACTGGGGCAATCGAAATTCAGGCGGAAAATTTTGAAGTTTTAACAAATTCAGAAATTTTACCTTTTCAAGTATTTGGTGAAGAGGAAGTTAATGAAGAATTGCGTTATAAATATCGTTTCTTGGATTTGCGTCGCGAAAAATTACACAATACAATTTTAACCCGCAATAAAATGATGAAGTGGCTGCGTGATAAAATGTGGGATTTGGGATTCTCGGAATTTCAAACACCTATTTTGACCGCGTCCAGTCCAGAGGGGGCACGCGATTTCTTGGTCCCCAGCAGGTTGCATCATGGTAAATTCTATGCGTTGCCACAGTCACCACAGATGTTTAAGCAGTTGTTGCAGGTTTCTGGATTTGATAGATATTTTCAAATTTCGCCTTGTTTCCGCGATGAAGATTTGCGCGCAGACAGATTGTTGGAATTCTATCAATTAGATATGGAAATGTCTTTTGTGGATTTGCCAGATATTCAGGCAGTCGGTGATGCAATTATGCCTGACTTGGTGCGAGAATTTGCACCAGATGCAAATGTTTATCCAGAAATTCCACATATTACATTTGATGAGGCAATGTTGAAATATGGGTCTGATAAACCAGATTTGCGTAATCCTATTTTAATTAGTGATGTAACTGATATTTTCCGCGGGTCTGATTTTGGTATCTTTGCAAGCGCAATTGAAAATGGTGCGGTTGTGCGTGCAATTCCTGCGCCAAATTCATCGGATAAACCACGTTCTTGGTTTGATAAATTGGGTGAATATGCAGTTAAAGAACTGGGACTGGGGGGATTGGCTTATGTCGTTTTCGCAGAAGAAGCAAAAGGGCCTGTGGCAAAAAAACTGGATGCAGAACGTATCGCAAAACTGCGCGAAATTGCCGGTGATAATTCTTCGTTGTTCTTTGTTTGTGATGTGCAAGAGGCAGCGGCCAAAGCCGCAGGTAAATTGCGCAATAAACTGGGGGATGATTTAGGGTTGGTTAATAAACGTGATTTTGCCTTCTGTTGGGTCGAAGCGTTTCCGTTCTTTGAACCAGATGAAGAACGCGATGGGGCACCAAAGTTCACACATAATCCGTTCTCGTTCCCGATGGCAACACTGGAAGAATTAAATACAAAAAATCCATTTGAAATCAAGGCGGCTCAGTTTGATATGGTGTTGAATGGATTGGAGATTTGCAGTGGTGGATTGCGTAACTATAACCCAGATATTATGAAGCGTTGCTTTGAAATCGCAGGTTATCCAATCGAAGCAGTCGAACAGAATTTTAGCGGTTTGTATACTGCGTTTCAATATGGTGCACCACCACATGGTGGATGTGCGTTCGGTATAGAACGATTGGTTTCTGAAATCACTGGATTTGGTGATAGTGTGCGCGAAGTTGTTGCGTTCCCAGCCAATCAGCGCGGACAAGACTTGTTGATGGGAAGCCCAAATGAGGTTACAGAACAGCAACTGCGTGATGTGCATATTCAGGTTAGAAAAAAGAACTAAGATGTGGCGCCCCGATTTGGGGCGCTGATTTTATGATTTCTTACCTGTTGGAAAATATGTTCGTGTGAATATAATTTTTTTGACGAAACAAGAGAAGAAATTATGAACGAACATATAAATTTATTGGCGGACTATTTGAAGTTAAATGATTATCAGTCGCATAAACTAAAATCAGGTTATGATAAATATAATGTAAATAAAATACAAAAACGTGGTGGGGTTTTATATGTGCCGTATGTGTCGCGTGGAATTCTTGGCATGATGCGTGCGCTGGTGTTCGGAGTGCAGGCGGATTTAATCGGGCAGAACAAGGTTCTGTTGCGCGCGCAAAGAAATATCAAGTTTTATGAAAATGGATTTCATCGTGTGCGGGTCGGACGATATACTTATTACGCAAATGCAGCAGGACAGGTTGTGTCAAAAGACGAATTCTTGGACGCTGTAAAAAATTAAAACTTGTCGTGCGTTTGGATAAAGGCACGCATATAACTGGTGTCTAGGTTTTGCATAATTTCGGATAATGAATATTTTCTGTTTCCGTTTGGCAGAATGCTGAGTTGTATTGTTGCGGGTCTGGGGGCGGTGCCACGCATTGTTATATCAAATTCCGCAGTCATAAAACCATCTGTGATTGCCAGACCACCAATTGCATCAGTGTGGTGCATAGATAGTTGAATTGGTTGCGTCGTTATAAAGTTTCCGTTACTGTATTCGCCAATTAAACGCATTTGTTTTAATTTCGTTTCGCCACCATTTAGGGCGTTCGCAAGTGCGTATTCTGCGTTTAGTATAGTTATGTCTGGTGCAGATGCATAAAAATTGTCAAAAGACATACCGATAATATAGCCTTGGTCAAATGTTATGTCTGATGTTCCGGTCATATTGTATATAATGTCGTGTGCAATTTGTCCGTTCGTTGTAAGTATTATTTGGCCTGTTAACATTGTGTCCCGAATGTTTAAAGGCATTTGTGGTGATAGTAGTGCGCCGTTAATAGAAAAACGATTTAGTTGGATAAATATGTCATAGGTTGTTTTTGTGCGCTCAATCGTTGCAAGCAGGTTGCCTTTGTCGTGGTCCATTATGGAAAATGTCTGGGAGTTAGGTTTTAATGCGTATATGAAATTCTTGTATTCGTTGTTGTTATAAATTAATTCATCTGCAGATAGTGATATATTTAATGGTAAATCAAATGGAATTAATAGTGGTGCATTGCTGAGAAATTCATTTGTGTCAAAGTTCGCAAAATATTCTGCGTTTAATAGGGAGTCTAATGATAAACGGTTTGTATGTAATGTTATTGTGTCGCCAGACAGACTGCCTGTGAAGTCTTGGGGACCAATCTTGATGTTTAGATTAGATATGTTTTTGTCTTGGAAAAATCCAGATATGATATAGTTGCTGTCATTTAAGGATTGTAAGTCAATATTAGGAACCCAGGATTTATAACTGTTGCCAGATAGGTAAAAGTAGTTGTCATAGGTTGATAGTTGCCATGAATTGTCGCGTGGGGTAAAGGTTAGCATACCGTTTTGTAACCCAAAATCACCAGGGGTGTCTTTCATAAAATCAGGCAGAAATGGTATGTTTACTTTTAACCAATTTAATGTTTTGTTTAGTGCGAAATTGTAAGACGCGTCTGTGATTTTGTCGCCAACTACCTTGTATGTGCCACCAATGTCGGAAAAGCGAAAACTGATTGTGCCAGATGCGCCAAGTTGTTGGGCAAGTTGTAGAATATTCTTGTTTGTTGGCATAGGGGTATTAGATTTGACAATAATATCATATTTGTTGTCGTTAACACTGATGGTGCCAGATAAATCGCCGTATGTGAATTTAGAACATTGCCATTTGTTTGGGGTGCCAGAAAATAAACACATTGTTTCAATGTCGTTAAATGGCATCGTCAGCATTATGTTGGTTGCGCCATTTGCTGTGATTGTGCCACCTGTAATTGCAATGTTGTCAGCGATTATATTGTTTATTTGTATCGAATCTTGGGTAATTAGGGCATTGATTTTTAAATGCTCAAATGTGTGGTTTAGTAGTTTTATGGTTCCATAAAAATCAAGGTTAAGGTTTATTTTATTAGATATTTTTTGTGGTGCTAATAAAAACGAAAAGTCAAAATTTATGTCGTTTGAGTGAAGATCTATGTTTTTGTCGCCGTTTGATAAAATCTCGATCTGACCATGGAAATAGTCGGATTCAATGTTGGTGAATTTATAGTCGTTGCCACCATACCATTCAAAGTTCATTGTTAATGCAATAGGGTATGGGATTTTTGGCTCGGAAAAGTCAAACCATTCGTTTATGTGTGTCGTTTCTAGAGATATTTGACCGCGAACAGAGCCATCAGAATACATTTGACCAATTATTTCAAGATTGTTGTTTTTGTTCTTGATTGAAAATGTGTCGCCAAAAAATTCGACTTCGTATTTATGATTTTTTGTGCGGACTGTGCCATGAAATTTGTTGTCTTTGAATTCTGCGCGTATAATCTTGAATTCGCGTCCCTTGAAGTCGATAGTGCTGTTGTATATATTTATGTCGTGATTAAATGTGGCAGGACTTAGGTTGTCGATTTGTATGTTGGCATCGTATATGGATACGGCTTTCTTTAATTTTGCATTTTGCATATTAAATAAATCACGAAAGGGTATCGATAACATTACAGACCCAATCGATGCAGTCGGAACAATAACATCGTGGGCAACAATTGTTGTGCCACCAATTAAACTGAAATGAATGCTGCCGTCTAGTTTTGCGGGAACGTTCATTTGTTCGTTAATTGCGTGTTGAATAAATGGTTTTAAACCATTCAAGGTTATCATCGGCGGTATAATTACAATTGCCAATGCCAATGCACCAATGATTGATATGCATGTCCAAAGTATTCTGCGCTTGTATCTAGGTTTTAATGCCATTCTCTCGGGTCCTTGTAATTTCATTATAATAGATTATAATTAATTTGTTAATAAAAAATGAAAAAGGCAGTTTTTAATCTTGAAAGTAATTATAAGCCGATGGGGGACCAGCCAACGGCAATTGCTGATTTGGTCGCAGGGGTAAATGATGGACGCAGGTCGCAAGTGTTGCTGGGGGTTACGGGGTCGGGTAAAACATTTACAATGGCAAATGTTATCGCAGAACTGGGACGACCTGCGTTGATTATGGCGCCTAATAAGATATTGGCAGCACAATTATATACGGAAATGAAAGCCTTTTTCCCAAAAAATCATGTTGAATATTTTGTGTCTTATTATGATTATTATCAGCCAGAGGCATATATGCCAACAACAGATACTTATATTGATAAAGATGCATCAATTAATGAGCAATTAGACCGTATGAGGCATAGTGCAACGCGCGCTATGCTGGAAGAACGCGATGTTGTCGTTGTTTCAAGTGTTTCGTCTATTTATGGTATGGGGTCGCCAGAACAATATGCAGGGATGAAACTGGTGCTGAATGCCGGGGATATGCTGTCTATGCGGCAGGTTATGCATTCGTTGGTGGATATTCAATATAAGCGAAATGATACTGCGTTTGAGCGTGGTGATTTTCGTGTGCGTGGAGATACTTTGGATTTGTTCCCATCACATGCGCAGGACAGGGCATGGAAGATATCTTTCTGGGGGGACGAAATCGAAGAAATATGGGAATTTGATACTTTGACTGGTGCAAAATTGCAGAAAATAGATAGGGTTGTGGTTTATCCTAATACCCATTATGCGACACCTATGCCAAGTATATTGCAGGCAATTGGGCAAATTCGTGCAGATTTAAAGGATAGGTTGGATTATTTTCACGAAAATATGAAGTATATAGAAGAACAAAGATTGCGTGAACGGGTGAATTTTGATATCGAAATGATGGAAAGTACGGGTACGTGTCGTGGAATCGAAAATTATTCACGATATTTGTCTGGACGATTGCCAGGGCAACCGCCACCAACTTTGTTTGAATATCTGCCAAAAGACGCGGTATTGTTCGTTGATGAAAGTCATGTAACAGTGCCACAAATCGGCGCAATGAGTCGCGGGGATAGGGCAAGAAAAGAAACTTTGTCGCATTATGGTTTTAGATTGCCTGCGTGTATCGATAACAGACCTTTGACATTTGATGAATGGGATAATCTGCGACCGCAGACGATATTTGTGTCTGCAACACCTGCACAATGGGAAATGGAACAGGCCGGTGGAATCGTAGCAGAGCAGGTTATTAGACCAACAGGTTTATTGGACCCAATTTGTGAAATTAGACCAACAGAACATCAGGTTGATGATTTGCTGGGGGCTGTTAAAAATGTCTCAGGGCGTGTGTTAGTTACAACTTTGACCAAGAAAATGGCAGAGCAATTAACAGATTATCTAAATGAAAATGGTGTGCGCGCAAAATATCTGCACAGCGATATCGAAACGCTGGAACGCATTGATTTGTTGCGAGAACTAAGATTGGGTAAGTTTGATGTCTTGGTTGGTATTAATTTGTTGCGTGAAGGGCTGGATGTGCCGGAATGTGAATTGGTTGCGATTATGGATGCTGATAAAGAGGGGTTCTTGCGGTCTGCACGTTCGCTGATTCAGACAATTGGACGCGCTGCACGTAATGCAAATGGGCGGGTTATATTATATGCTGATAAAATTACAGATTCTATGAAATATGCGCTGGATGAAACCGCGCGTAGGCGTGAAAAACAAATGGCTTATAATGAAGCGCATGGTATTGTGCCCAAAACTGTGTCTAAGGCAATTTTTGCAGAGGTTGGCGATAAACAAGAAAAAACTGACAAAGCACGCAAGTTTGTGTATGATAAGTCTGGTGGGGTTATGGATGCAGAATCGTTGCGACGGGAAATCAAACGGTTGACAAAGTTAATGCGGACACATGCGGAAAATCAGGAATTTGAAGATGCGGCGGCAGTGCGTGATGCAATTCATAAACTGGAAGATGACTTGTTATTGGTGGAGTAGAATATGAAAGAATTTATTTTGAAAAATGTTGATGAAATGCGTGTCTGGGCGCGTGAATTTGCGGATTCTTTATCTGCGCCGGTCGTTGTGGCGTTACATGGTGATTTGGGTATGGGAAAATCAGAAATTGCACGTGCAATTATTCAAAAATTGCGTGGTGAAAATACTGTTGTGCCAAGTCCAACTTTTACAATTGTGCAGTCTTATGATGGAATATCGCATTTTGACTTGTATCGGGTTGAAGACGCGTCTGAGTTAACAGAAATAGGTCTGGAGTATGCTATGGCAAATGATATCGTCTTGATTGAATGGCCGGATATCGCAGAACATATGTTGCCAGAAAATACAATTCATATTTTTATATCAGAATATAATAATGGAAGAAAGATTATTATAAAGTAAAGTGTTTTGTGCTTTTTTATAGATGCTTTTTGTGATATAATCTGTGTCAGATAGACTATAAAATCTGGGAGAGATTTATGAAGAAGTATTTGATTTGTTTGTTTTCTTGTTTGGTTGTCTTGGATGCAGAAGCGGTTACTTCACGTGCAGGACGTGCAGTGCCAACCCCTGTGATGTTGCCTGTTGGAATGGGCAGTTCGGCCAGACAAAGACAAGGGGATTTTAAAACTGGACCAATTCCATTACAAAATGAAGCAGCACCTGTGGTGCCTGTGTTGCCAGATACACCAGTTGAACCAGAAGAACCAGAGGTTAATCCAGTGTTGGAAGAGATTGCACGTCAACGCAGTATTTGTTTGTCTAATAATATTGGTATCAGTAATACCTTTGTTTGGGCAGATAAAAATTCAGATGTGTCAAATTATACTTATATGGTTGAAAATGTTGATAATCCAGAAAATAATGCTTGTTTCGTAAAGGTCGATATGAAATCGTCTGATGCGCGAATAGATATGTCAGATGTAAAAAGTAAATATTTTCTTATGGGATCTGGAATTACCTGTGGAAACTGGGTTGATGAAAAAATTCTGGAAGAACGCATCTTGGAAGCAACAAAGAAAGGTCGTACATGGGGGACAATTGCATCTGCTGTGGGTGGGGCAAGTGTTGGTGTCGGTGCAATGGAACTGTTTGGTAATAAGTTGATTGGTGGCAAGGTTCAGGGACAAAAGGCACTGGATGGACAGGAATTGTTGCGGTCGCAACTGTTGGCGCTGAAAAAGTCAAATAAAGCAGAATATGACAGAATTTATAGTGCCTTGGAAACATTAGAGGCAGAATGTAAGTCAGAAGTTTGGAAAAATGCAACAAAGCCTGCAGATTGTGATGCAACCAAGAATCTGTTTATTGGACTGAAAGATAAATTGAAATAAAAAAACTGGGGGCTGAGATGAGAAAGTTTTTATTTGCTGTTTTACACTTGGTTTTTATTAGTGATGTATGGGCTGTATGTCAACCAACGACTAATGTTTTACAAAATAGGTCTGCGCCAGATCATAACGAATATTTATATGCGGATACTAGGCAGCGTGAAATAAGACAAAATGGTGGACAAGGCGAGGCTTACTTGTGTGGTTATGAAGATAGGGGCGGGTGTGCAGTTGGTGAAATGTTTGTCTTAGAAAATGCAGCGGTTGGTGCAGATAGTTATAATAGGTTGGCTGTATATACTTGTTCTGGGGGTGGTGATAATTATTATTGGACAACTGCATTGGTTAAGGAAAAGTGTTTCTTATCTGTTTCTGATCAGGCTGGATATATTCAAAATTTGTCTTTGTATAAAGTAGGTAATGATTATTGCAAGGCGGTGGATAGAAGCTTGAATGATTTTGATAGAATTATAACTTATTTGGAAAAAGAGGATATAAATAAAAATGCTCAATTGAAAGATATTTGGGAAGAGTTAGATGGTTTAAAAGGACAGATTAAGACAGAGGCAGAGTTTGTAAAAGCAGTAGAAGAAATTATAAGTCAGTCAAGTTTGAATGAAACGCAGATGACAGAAGTTGTGTTCGCTATTAATCAGGCGATTTCAAATTTGGGATTGGAAGAGAAATTTAAGAATATAACAGGTAGTATTAATGCCCTGAATAATAGGATGAATGATTTTGATAGAATTATAACTTATTTGGAAAAAGAGGATATAAATAAAAATCTTCAATTGAAAGATATTTGGGAAGAGTTAAATGGTTTAAAAGGACAGATTAAGACAGAGGCAGAGTTTGTAGAAGCAGTAGAAGAAATTATAAGTCAGTCAAGTTTGAATGAAACACAGATGACAGAAGTTGTGTTCGTTATTAATCAGGCGGTTTCAAATTTGGGATTGGAAGAGAAATTTAAAAATATTTCAATTGATATTGAAGGTATAAAAGAGGCAATTGCATATAATAATGATATGATTGAACAGTTGTTTCAAGATTTGAAAACGGTTGATACTAATTTGAATCAAGAGATTACCAAGTTGCAGAAAAGTATTAATGGCAGACCTACGGTTGCACAAGTTAATTCATTGATTCAAACTGCGTTGAGTTCTGTAACATTGAATGCAACACAGCGTGCAGAAGTTCAGAAAATGATAGAGGAATATGCAAAGAGTTTGAGCCCAGAACAGAAAAAAGAGGTTGAAATTTTGATAAAAACGACAGTTAATCCACAATTTGAGGCCTTAAAGCAGGCAGATGCGACGCAGAATAAGCAAAACATTTCGCGTGATAAAGTGCATTCCGCGATGTCTGTCTTAAACGCCTTTGCGGCGGGTCAAGATGCCTCTGTCTGGCGTAATGCAGATGGTAAGTTTAACACCGCGCGTTTGGCCTCTGACGCAACTGCTGGTGTTATTCTGGGTACTGCCGGTGGTTTGATTTCGAACAAGTTAATCAAAAAGAATCAAGTCAAAAAGGGCTTTGAAGGTATAGGGTGTTATGTCGGTGGTCAGGCAGTGGCTGAGTTTGGGGATGAATTCACAGTTGGCATAATGTAAAATTAAATATAATGGTCTATCTAAAGCGAATGGGGGTGGCTCATGTAGCGTTTGTACACTACGCCACCCCCATTCACTTTATCTAAACCATTCTATTTAATTTTAACCCCTGCAAGGGGTTGGGTAG
>JAFXFG010000006.1 GCA_017520675.1 Alphaproteobacteria bacterium | reverse complement strand
TGGACCGTGTCTCAGTTCCAGCGTGGCTGATCGTCCTCTCAGACCAGCTATGGATCATCGCCTTGGTAGGCCATTACCCCACCAACAAGCTAATCCAACGCGGGCACATCCACCACCGATAAATCTTTCCCGTTTCCGGCGTATGCGGTATTAGCGTTCGTTTCCAAACGTTATTCCCCAGTGGTGGGCAGTTTCCCACGCGTTACTCACTCGTGCGCCACTAGATCCACAAGTGCAAGCACCTGTTTCACCCGTTCGACTTGCATGCCTAAGACCTGCCGCCAGCGTTCGTTCTGAGCCAGGATCAAACTCTCAAGTTCTAAAAAACCTGTAGTTAAGTCCTGTGCATATAAAACAAAAGCTGACTTTTTAAAAATCAGTTCGTCTTTACATATATATATTATTCGCAAGACAAGTTTTTAACGAGGTTTATTATGTAAACCTACTACCTGTCTAGGATATGCACATTTGACTTAGTCAAAGTTTGGATATTTCCAAATTCAACTGTCTGCACATCCCTTCTTGAATTTTGATGAGCTGCTTTTATTCACAATGTTTGCGTGTTCTACAGGAACCTGTTTCTTACCGTTTGTTCCGTAAACCGCAGAATTTCAGGGGTTGAGTTTCTTTTTTGTTCGTTGTCTCAACTTGAAAGCCCGCTTAGTATGCGCTTAAACTTTCAGAAAGTCAAGAAAAAATTCAGAAATATTTTTCAAAAAATTTATTTTTTTCTAAAAACCGCAGAAATCCGCACTTTTTTTCTGTTTTGTTTTTTTAATTTTTTTTCGATTATATCAAATTTTGATTCGTTTTTTCATTTTACGATTCGGGATACAACACGATTCGCAATAAATTTATGCCCGATTCGTCTAAAATCGATATAAAAAACCGATTTTTACCATTGGATAAACCCGTATATCAGACAATTTTCGATTCGCATCTTGTTCTGCACGCAAAACATCTGCGGTTAATTGTGGAATTTCCACAGGCGACCACGCATCTGTATCTTTATTATATATATACAACTGTTGGTGTGGAATACTAAGCGACATTGTCGCGGACTTAGCTGTCAAAACAACACCAGCATCTAGGTACATATCAAAACCACACCCCAGACCGATATCAAAGCCTGTTCCAAAATAAGGCCCGGAATATTTCCAATTTATTTTGGCAGCCCCATCAAAATAATTCCCATTATAATAGTAGTGGTCCCCAGCAAGGTAAAAATAAAAACGCTGGGACGGCGCCTGAGCCACTTCGCCAAATATAGCAGAATCCAATGTCGCATTTCCCAGCATGTAGCCAGCAGATATACGCCAAGCGCCTGCAAATGGAAAATAATCTAACAATACCCCAGCATGCCAAGCATCCAATTTTCCATCATCTATCTTTACATCATCTCCAACATCACGACCATCGCGCATATATGAGTCAATTGCCGAATCGATTACTGACTTTAAGGGGTTCGATGTCGCAAAATCGATTCGCAGACCAAAATGACTTAACCAAGCCGGTTTTATGTCTGGATTATAATAACCTGTTATTAAATTCAAACCACTGGTTGCCGATACGCCAGTACCAATGTAAAAACCATCCGCAAAATTAGCCCATGCAGACACACAAAAACAACACATAAATACAGGCAATATTATTTTCTTCATAAATAAATCATATATAAAACACAGCCCACTTAGCAATGGGCATAAAAACCTGATAAAAAAAAGACCGCAAGAAAATGCGGTCTTATTGTTTTTTAGAAGCGGTACATAAATCCAAGCTTTACAATCGGATAGAATTTTAAATCATCTAAATCAGACTGAGCATCCGACAAAGTATCTGCAATTATGTCATCAACAACCGATTGTAACGGATTATTTTCGCCTTCGACACTTTCCCAAGTCCCATTTTGATTTATTTCCAATCCTGCAAAAGGAACATCTAGCCCCAGTTGCGCTGCGCGATTTGTAAAGACCACACCTGCATCAAGATAAATCTTTAAACCAGCAAACAAACCAATATCAAAACCTGTTCCAATGTATGGTCCACGATAATCCCAATCAAACCCCGCAGATCCATGAACAGAATTGCCTGTATATCTAAATTGCGTACCGTTTAATTCAAATTCATATACATCACCAGAAATACCGTCTATTTCGCCTGCGATATTGGCAGTTGCGTGCATTTCACCCATATAGTAACCACCAGTCAAGCGCCAGCCACCCAAAAACCATGTGTTGCCAAACGGATAAAAATCTAGTAATGCAGCAAAATGCTTAGCCGATAAATTTAAATTGTTTACAGACAAACCATCACCAATGTCAATTCCTTCGTCGCCAAGAATACTTTCAATACCATCATCTATTGTTGACTTAACTGGGCTGGTGGTTGCAAAATCAAGACGCACACCAAATCTTTTTGCCCAGAATGAATCGAAGTCTTTATTTGCATACCCAATAAAGCCGTTCACACCACCAGTCGCAGAAATACCAGCCCCAATTTGAAAACCACGCCAGAATGGCATTTTTTCGCGTTCTGTTGCAACAACTTCATCTATTACTGTCGGTTCAGCCAAGGCAGAATCACCCAGCGCCTTGTCTGTGTCAAGAGACCCATCTGTGGTGGCGACCACCCCTGTACTAGTTTCAGCAGGGACGATATCTGTTGTTTCCGCTTCTTCTGCAAATGCAGGAACTGTTAATACTGACAAAATTGTAAAAATTGATATTTTTTTCATTTTCTTTCCTTTGGTGTTGTTGTGATTATATTCTTAGTTTACTATAAATAGAAAAATAATTCTCTAAAAAAATGACTGTAAATTTTGTTTTTATTGCACTGTAATTTGTGATATAATATTAGGTATGAAAACCACAAATTTGATTTTTGGGTCCTTGGCGACCATGTTGACGGTGCTGTCTGCACACGCGTCTGATTGCACTGGTACAGACTGTGATATCGAACCGATGATGTTCGAGGAATTCGAATTAGTTGAATTCGAACAAAAACCAGAAATGATTATCTTTGCAACGCCTGATTTGCCTGATGTTCCAGCAGAAGAAATACCAACTTGGCTGGATTCTGACCCGATGGCCGCAGAAGTGCCAGAGTTAAAAATAGAACAAAAACCAGAAGCAATCGTTGAGGCAAAGTTGCTGACTATTAAACCTGTACCTGAGGATAACAGACCACCACTGTGGGACGGTGTCATAGGTGAATATACTGGTGCTGATGCAACACAAACGGTGGACTGGATAGATGGTGTGCCAATCTGGGATGACTCAATCGCAAGTTATAAATACAAGGATTTTAGCGACTGGTTCTTGAAACCAACACCAGAAATTTATTTGCGCGAAGTTTCAGCTGAAGAAGATTTAATTAAAAGTCCAAAAGATTTGTACCTGAGTACTATGGAAGATGCTGTTGCAACACGCGCACGCGTTGAAGAATTGTTAGCACCGCAAAAACCAATCGGAAACCTGTGGTTCGAAAATACTGAACAAACAGAAACAAAAATCGAAACACCAGAACAATCAGCGGCTCTGACACAACCTGAGTCAAAATATCTGGCACAGGATATGACTAAAATTGTAGAGAAAACTTTTACAAAACAGACTGATACAGTCGTTCTGGTCGATGACGGTTGTCCATTTGATTCTTTTACAGAATGCGAAATTTGGCGCAGAAAACCAATCGTGCACGAAACAGTTTCGCCACGCAGTTCCAAGTTGCGTGGTGCAAATATCGCAGATTTCTTGGATGCAGCACATTGTAACCCAGATATTGATGCATCACACCCAACTGCCGCACCTTTGTTGGACAGATATAAAATGCTGATGCGATCCGCCAATGCATGTTGCACAGACGGTATGGCATACAAACTAAAACAAGCCGGCGCATCTGATGGGCTTATATATAAGTTCTTGGTCGACGATGCTAATTTCTATGGTATCGGATCGCGTTGCTTGATGATGACTGACTATGACCTGGATTCCAAATATCCAAACACAGCAACATCTGTTGTGGCAGCAGATGTTAGAAATGGTTGCCTATGTCGTGGCAGACAATGGTTCAAGGCTATGTTGGCACCGTTTCAACAAGTTTATCAATTTATGCCAGAATTTAAAAATATACCGTTCTATTATACTTTTAAAGATGGATTACAACGCGAAATAACAGTGTCTATTAATAACGATGTGCAAAATGTGTTAAAACAATTAGAACAGTGTCCATAAATATAACCCGCGAATGCGGGTTTTAAAATAAAATTAATCTTGCAGATAACAGAAATCAGTTTAATATATAAAACAAAACTTTAATAAAGGGAAAAAATTATGGCAGCAAAAACAGTTAATGATATTGTCGCACTTTGTAAACGACGCGGTTTTATATTTACGGGCTCGGAAATATACGGTGGTCTGGGCGGGGCATATGATTATGGCCCGTATGGTGTCGAACTGATGAAGAATATTCGTGATGCATGGTGGAATGCGATGATTTATTCACGCGATGATATCGAAGGACTGGATGCTGCACTGATTACAAATCGCCTTATGTGGAAATATTCTGGGCACGAGGCTGGATTTTCAGACCCTTTGGTCGAATGTAAAAAATGTGGCGCGCGTATGCGTCAGGATAAAATGAAAGACCAATCAAAATGTGATAATTGTGGCAGTACTGAAATAACAGAACCACGCGCGTATCAGTTGATGATGGGACTGTCAATTGGTGCAACCGCAGATGGCGCAATAAACGCATATCTGCGACCAGAAACAGCAACAACGACATATACTAATTTCAAGAATGTTCTGGATGCAAAACCACACAAACTGCCATTCGGTATTGCACAAATTGGTAAAGCGTTCCGTAATGAAATTTCTCCGCGTGGATTTGTGTTCCGTATGCGTGAATTTGAACAGGCAGAAATGCAGTACTTTGTCAATCCAGCCGATGATGAAAAATTCCATAAAATCTGGATGGACGAAAGACTGGCTTGGTGGATTAATGTGTTGGGAATACCTGCAGAAAAATTGCGCTTTGCACCACACGAAAAGTTGGCGCACTATGCCAAGGCCGCCGTTGATATCGAATACGAATTTCCAGATGGGTTTGACGAAGTCGAAGGAATACATAATCGTCAGGACTTTGATTTAGGTTCGCATACCAAAGGACAAAAGGAAATGGAAATTAACGCAAATGTCATAGAAAATAAAGATAGTATTACAAAACTTGCGTTCAGCGATCCACAAAGCGGAAAAACATTTTTACCCTATGTTATCGAAACAGCAATGGGGATTAATCGCGCAATGTTGGCAGTGATGATAGAGGCTTATAATGAAGAAGACCTGGGCGACGGTAAATCGCGCACTGTGTTGAAATTAAAGCCTGCATTAGCACCAGTTAAGGCCGCTGTGATTCCTTTGGCGCGTAATGTTCCAGAACTGTTAAATATTTCTAATGAAATTGTGCGCGATTTACGCAGGTTGGGAATCGGACGCATTGAACTGGAAAATTCCGGGAATATCGGCAAGAATTATCGCAGACACGATGAAATCGGTACACCTGTTTGTATAACAGTTGACCATCAAACAATGGAAGATAATACCGTTACACTGCGCCATCGCGATACAATGGAACAAGAACGCGTTCCAATCGCAGAAATCAAAGATAAACTGTTGGAAATTGTAAAATAAAAAATCCCCCAAATCGGGGGATTTTTATATTTCTGTTTTATTTTATTGCTTTTATTTTGTTGTAGTTGCTGTCATGTAATGTTTTGTCGGAACCGATAAGTTTGCCTTCATATTTTTGAACAACCCCATTAGGAAATTCTGCATTGATTACAGAATATGCATCAGGTGCCGCATACGGTAATTGTACACCTGTTGAATTTACACCGATGTATTTCTTGACCGTTGTTGGTGCAAGTTTTTGATTTAACAATGTCTGAATATGTGTTATATATATTGGCTGTACCTTGTCCAAATATATATTAAACCAACCACCAGTTTGCCCGATTCCCAACAGTGGTGTCCATGTTCCAACAACACCACCAACAAAGAACGGCAATTTGTGTCCACGATAGTTAACAACGACAACCGCATTATTGTTTATGTTTACTATTGGCGACATTGTGTTAACCGTTGTTGCCATTGGTACCAATGTTATTTGGGATTCACCAACAACACCGATAACACTGTTTGCATTATTTAGCATTGTGTTGATTTCATTTTCAACAGTCGACCCAGTTATAACATTTTGCTGCGCCGCGTCATCATTTTTATCGCGATTCAACAGGCCGCCAACCAAGAAACCTGTACCAACAGTCCCCAAGACAGCCGCAGTCGCAATCAAACCTGTTTTTGGCTTTTTAACATCATACGGTGTAATTGTACGGTTGTCCGGAGTTGAGTCAATCACTGGATTTGGATCTGGTGTAACCACAGGGACTGGGGTTGGTATAACCACAGGATCTGGGTCTGGTGTAACCACAGGGACTGGGGTTGGTATAACAACAGGATCTGGGTCTGGTGTAACCACAGGGACTGGGGTCGGTATAACAACAGGATCTGGGTCTGGTGTAACCACAGGATCTGGCGTTGGAACTGGTACCGGCGTTGGCGTAGGTACTGGATCTGGTGTTTGCGATTTACTGTTTTTTGAATATGCAAAATCGGTGTCATCATCAACAATGTGGTATATTGCATCACTTGCACCAACAGCCATTGGTACCAAACCTGAAAGAGTCGCCCCCGTGCTTGCCACCATATTGGTAACAACTTGGCCAGTTTTTAGGTTAAGCATAAATGTTTGTCCCATTTTAAGACCATGTTTCGCAATAAAAGCTTTGTTGTTCATGCCACCAAGTTCTGCAATTGTTGCAAGGCGTCCACGTGTGCTACTTTGTGCAATTGTTACAACAGGACTTTTTGCACCCCATCTTGGATGACCCAAGATTTTTGCCTGACAAACATCACGTGTGTTTATAAATCGTGTACCGATACTTGAAGTAATAGTAAGTAATCCTCCAATCATAGTAAGGACATTTCCGACACCTCTGACTGCTTGCCAGGCTTGTATTTTCTCTTTTGCTACACAGGTTGATAGGTCATTTGGATTTGGACAATCAAAGAATGTAGGATTTCCCCAGAAATTTTCCCAAAATGGGTCTTCTACAGGAATCTTGTCTAACAATTTCGCAAATATTTTATCTAATGCATCTGCTTCTGTATCTGTAAGATCTTCAGAGTAACTTTGCATACGATTTAACTCATTTGTTACCAAATCTATTGCACATGCATAATCGCTAGAATTTATGCAAGTATTTGCTTTTTTTACAAACGGTTCAAAGATACCAAAACTCTCTACCGCTTCTGCTGTTATTGTGGTTACACCGCCAGCAATTACCAAACCAGTACCAATCTTGGCAACAACTGCCCATGCACCTGGCGCAGCTGCACCAGCAGAAACAATACTTGAAGCAACCGCAACAACAACAGCGCCTGTAACACCGGCAATTTTAAGTACTTTTTCACCGTTTGTTAAATTCTTGGCATCAGGTAAGATACACAACTCATTCTTTTCGTCCCATCTTATACCTTTACAATCGGGACAATCTACTTTGCCTTGGTTCGCCAATAATTCACACTCTTCCTTGCCCAATCCAACGCAATTTTTGCCATCAAATGTACCATCTAGCAATATGCAACTCATTGACTGCATACCGGCGTCGGCACGTTTCTTGGAAAATTCATTTACATCGTCAAAGACATAGTCAATTTGTTGATCCCCAAAATAACAAGACACAATATCGTCTTTGGGGGCCATAGTTGATACTTTACAACCAGGCCCTGTATATGTCTTAAAACTGCTGTCGCAATGAATATTGAACATTTCTGTGCCACATTTTCTGGCAGTATATTCTTTTAAAGCCTCAATAAATTCCAGTTGTGTATTGAATTGAGTATCGCGACAAAAAGCGAATGAATCGATATCACACGCGGTCTTTAAATCTTTCGCTTCCTTTATCAATCCAAAATTAATTTCACACAATTCCCTGTCTGATAAATAATTTATTTCAACAGAATCAATAAGTGTTTTATACGCGTTTTTAACTTTTAAGCATTGTTCTTCTGTTGCTTTGCACTGCGTTTTACCCATGGTCGTGGTCCCAAACTGCGTAGCGCCATAAATTCCACACACCGCTTTTACAATATTTATCTGAATAGTTTCATCAATACTTTCACGAACATCATCAAACTTAAATTCGTAAAATGCACCAGTATTTAATGATTTACATTGAACAAAGTCATCATTGCCCGCCTTTCTATATTTTGTAGAGCAAATTATTTCATCATTATATTTTTCTTTGGCATATAATTTCGATAACGCAATTGCTGATGAAAATTGAACATTTGTATAATTAAAGAAATCCGCTTCGCACTTTGATATATCTCTTTTATCCTCATCTATTGCTATTTTTGAATCACAAACACTAAAAAATAACGAATCCCCAATTGACACCAAAGCATTAACAAATTGTACGCAATTTTCTTTGCCCGTCAGTTGTGTTATATCAAGTCCACCAGCCACGCAAACCTGCCACATATCAACAGCCAATAATCCGTAATTGTTGTTTTTGGTCAATAAATCACGATATTTTTGTAGAACAGATTCTTGTTGTTCCTGGGTTGAAAAATATCTTTTAACCGAAACTTCCAAGACATTTGTGTCTGGCACACGAAAATACGTTTCAGCGAAAACGGGCGCCGATAAAAATAAACACGCAATAAAAGTTAATATTTTCTTTATCATTTCAATACCCCCGTACATTTTGACGCAACTTCGGCAACTTTCTTAATCGCAGATATCTGGGTTGCGTTAAATACCGTAGCAGTGGCAGATGCAGCAGCCGATGCGCCCGCCAAGACATTTGATGCAGTATTTAGGTTCTTTTCTTTCTGTTTACCCGAATCGCTGTTGTCATCACGAACCTTCTGACTGTTGGCGGATGCAGACGTAAATGTACCAACCAGACCAGTTGCCGCACCAACCCCAGATGAAATCATTGCGCCTTTGCCACGCGTATTAATCTTGGATAAATCAATATATTCAAATTCACTGCAGGTGGATTCGATTGTTTGAGCCTCAGTAACGTCTTCGCCATTTATACGCGCCTGCATAATCGACGTTCTTAATGCAGATAGCGAGTTCTTGCATGCGGTTATTTGTGCGTCTAAATCACCATCCACCTTGTTCGTGCCGGCAATAATTGCACCAGCCAGATTTGTTGCCGCGCCAGTTGCCATCAATCCAGTGCGCCAATTACCCAGTTTCTTGGATTGCTGAACCGTTTTTTGCAATTCTGTTTCCGCTTCTTGTTTACTCTTTAGTACAGTTTCGTATGCAGAATTAAATTCAGACATAAATGTAGCAATTTCTGTTTCGGTCATTTCCGATTGATTTTTGGACATTTCTGCAATTTCTTTTAATATCGCCTCTAGTGCCTCTGCCTTGGCATCTTTACCACTTTTCACAACGCCAACAACTGTTGCGCCCGCGCCAGCAGCCGTACCAACTGCAGTTATCGCTGTATTAATCCCAGCCATCTTTTTTAAATCGTACAAGGCATCATCAATGCCAACACAGGCAGTATATGTCGCACGCAACGCATCATCCAATGACAACACTTCATTCGAATATGCAGGAATAACAACCATAAGTGACAATAGCGATATTATTTTTCTCATAATCTCTCCTATACAAAAAAACACCTGAACAACAGGTGGTTGGAGGTTGGAAACTATTATTCTAGGAAAATAGTGCATTCTATTCGATATATTCAAATGCCCTCCAACTTGCGCATTGGAGTTTTTTTGTGCCGGTAAATACCAGCACAACCTAGAATTTGGGTTTCCACACCCAACAACACTTACTGTTGTCAAAAGGAATTATATCATTTTTTGTTTCTAAAAAAAGTTTTTTATTGCAGGGGCGGGGATTTCGTGCCTATAATTTTTTTATGAAAGATTGGCTGGATAATCAGTATCAAAACCTGTTCCTGTATGTGCCTTTGTTATTGGCCGGTGGGGCAGTACTATATTTTACCGCAAGTACTGAACCTGAATTTATATATACTGCTGTTTTTGCAATTTTAAGTGGCGCGATTTTACTGTGTAGAAAATGCCCAATATTGATACGCGCGTTTTGTATGGTGATTTTTGGGTTCTGTTATGCGTGCTGTTTTACTAATTTTATAAATATACCAAAAATTTCACGTAGTATGCATAACCTTAGTCTGAGCGGTGTCGTAAAATCTATTGACTATACCAGCGACAAGGCAAGAATTGTTTTAACCGTAAATGCAAATGATATTAATGCAGGCGACGGCACAGCAAACCTGAGATTGTCAATCAAAAACGAAACCAATTTACCCAATATTGGTGATAAAGTTAGTGTTGATGCCGGTGTATTCAAACCAAATTCTGCGTATGCGCCCGAGACTTTTGACTATGCACAGTGGGCTTATTTTAATAATATCACCGCCACAGGATATATAAACAATTTAACAATAATAGAATCAAAATATAACAATGGAATAAATTCGCTGCGTGATACATTACATAAAAAGTCAAATTCTTTTCTGGTGGATAGTTTGGTGTTGGGATACAAATCCGCTGTGCCAGATGATGATAATGAAATATGGACAGCAACTGGTATTGGGCATGTGTGGTCAATCAGCGGTTTTCATATGACTTTGGTTGGCGGATGGCTGTTTATAATTATGTATTTTATTTTTCGCACAATTCCACCAATAACCAAACGAATACCTGCAAGGATTCCCGCGACAATTTGCGCATGGTTTGGGTTGTTGTTTTATTTATTCTTATCCGGAATTGATATCGCAACATTGCGCGCATTTTTGATGACCAGTTTAGTGTTTGGCGCGCTGGTATTTGGGCGCAACGCGATTTCTATGCGAAATGTTGCATTGGCATTCTGTATTATTTTCTTAATCAATCCGCACAGTGTTATGCAAGCCGGATTTCAACTTTCGTTTTCTGCGGTCTTTGGTTTAGTCTGGCTGTACCAAGATGTAAAGCCTAAAATGCCACACAATAAGTTTTTAAAAATTGTTTATGCGTGCATCTTAACTTCTGTGGTTGCGACGATATTTACTGCGCCATTTGTTGCTGCGCATTTTGGTGCGATACCAATTTATAGTTTGTTAGGGAATCTAATTTTGTTGCCTGTGTTTTCTGTCGCGATTATGCCACTGGTTTTTATCGGTGTAATCTGTTCATTGTTCAATATACATTCGCCAATAATATGGGCGCACGATATTTATAACTGGCTGATTCAAGTCGCACAGAATATCTCTGAATTGCCCTGCGCAAATATGACAATGCCACATATTTCAAATATTGCATTGATGCTGTTTGTCTTGGCGTTTGTGGCGTTGGTCTTTATTAAACCGATAAAAATAAAATTTAATTATATCTTGTTTGTTGTGTTTATAATTTCTGGAATAATAACTGTTTGTCTTAGTCCAAAACCTGTATTCTATGCAACACACGATAATGAATTAGTCGCGTTCTTGAATAATGATGGAACACTGGTATTTAATAAAGCACGCGCCAGTGCACATAAGTTCGCATTTGATACATGGAAACAAGTAAATGGCGAAGATACAAATTCAAAAAATAAACGAAAAGCACATTCAGAAGGTATTTTCAGGCAAGGGAATATTGTTTATATTCAAAAGTTTGTTCCACTGATGAAAAATATTGAAAAACTATGCGCAGATGATTCTGTCAAATTTATTGTGTCTTATTTGAAAATTAATGCGCCAAGATGTCAGCATAAAATACTAAGCGGTGGGTTTGTAATTTATCCAAACAACAAAATAAAATACACACAAACAAATCGCAGGTGGAATTAATAATCAGCGCGAATAAAATATAGACCACTTGCTGGTGCAGTTGGACCGGCGGCACTGCGATTGCGGGCCGCAAAAATTTCATCTATATCATAAGGCTTGCCCAGACCAATTTCAATCAGTGTTCCAACAATATTGCGCACCATATGATGTAAAAATGAACGCGCAGAAAATTCAAATATTATTAAATCGCCGTCTGTGGTTATGTCTATTTTATCCAGTGTCTTTATCGGGGATTTGGCCTGACATTCTGATGCACGAAAACTGGTGAAATCGTGATTGCCAATCAATTTTTCTGTCGCAGCACGCATTGCGTCAACGTCCAGTTTTCGCGGAACCCAATATACACGATTTTTTTGTAATACAGGTGCAGCACTGCGATTTAATACGACATACTTGTAATGACGAGCAATACAATCAAAACGCGCATTAAATTCATCAGGAACAACACTGCACCCCAGAACCGATACAGGCTTATTCGTTAAATAAAAATTTAATGCCCGCATAACGGTTTCGGGGGAATGGTCGCCATCAATATCAAAGTGCGCGGTCATCGCAACTGCATGAACCCCAGAATCTGTGCGCCCCGCCCCAACAATATCAGGACGCGCACCACAAAACTGTTCAATTGCGTCTTTGACCAGTGATTGTACAGATGGACCTTGGCGATTTTCCTGCCAGCCAATTAAATCTGTACCGTCATATTCCAAGATTACTTTGTATCGTGTCATATTTTTATCTTTGTTTTGTAAATTCTGCTGTTCGACATTTTTTGCACCGCGACACCTGCTTGTTAAAAGTTGAATTTGCGCTTTCTGTATACAATTCATGGTATATTACGCAATTCTTACAGTTACTGCCAATACACCCGACACATTCGCATTTGCCAAAACGATTGTGCTCTGACATATTAACGTCAACCCCCCATAAACCACATAATGTACTATTCTTGATTATCTGTGACATTTTTATTCTTTATCTGTTACGTTGCGATAGTAAGTAACGTGAAAACTGCATACAACCATGACATTTGCGTGATTGTAATTCACGATGCGCCTCTGATACATGCATTGCACCTTTGTCAGGACAATTTATAACAGTACAATTCTTGACCTCTTTATCACAAAAGACACATGAACAATCTGCATTATATTCATTTAAAACTATTTCACATTTTCTGTTTTTACAAAATCTGATTGCCATTATTTTTCCTTTTTATATTACTTTGTGTTTTGTAGTTGGCGCGCCTTGAAATTTTTACAAAAGTCATTGGGACTTGTGCGCTTGGGACCAAACATAAATATATTAACTTCATCACCATAATAACACAATGATTGCTGATTCTTGTGCAAGTAGTAATATTCGCAATATTTACATTTTTGTTTCATTTTTATTCCCCATATTTTATTTCTGCACCACGCAGACCATTTAAAAAACTTTTCCAATCCATTGGTTTTTTACCCGATGGTTGCAGACTTATAATTTCTAGTTCGCCATTGTTATTAACCCTGGTTTCCAAGATTTTTACATCTGTGCCATTTATCTTGGTGCGACCTGCCCCCAACGCACGAATCTGATTATGTATGTCAATTGGATTGCGCGACCAATCAATATTCATATCAGTACTGGTCCATTTATGGGTGAATGTCGCATCGCCACTTTGTGGGGTTGCAGAATATTTGTCGGGGGACGATAAATATTCAACCAACATTTCAGAACCAATACTTGAAACCAGATGTTCAATACTGTCATTCGTATCGTTAATATCAATATCGAATTCGCGACACATTAAAATATCACCTGCGTCCAATTCTGGAACAACACGCATTAAACATACCGCAGACTGTTTATCACCGTTGTATAGCGCAGTTCTAATTGGTGATGGCCCACGATACTTTGGCAATAAACTGGGGTGCAGATTTATACAAGGCGCAGACCCCAAAACATTATCGCGCAGTATCACACCATAAGAAATAACAACCACCATATCAGGCGAATAATTATATTCAGAAACATTTGTGTGCACAGGTAAATTATTTTCATTCGCCCAGATATGCACAGGTGAAGGTGTTAGAATTTGTTTGCGACCAACCAGTTTTGGCGCACGCGTAAAAACAGCCATTATTTCATGACCTGCATTTCTTATTGCTTCGAAAATTGGAACAACAAAGGAATTTGTTCCCATTAATACAAGTTTCATTTCTATTTACGCTTTTTTATTTTTCTGGTTACCATTTCACGACGCACAGGCGATAGATAATCAATAAACAACTTGCCATCCAGATGGTCCGTTTCATGCTGAACAATTCGGGCAGGTGTGCCAGACATCTGGGCAGTCTTTTTGTCGCCATTTTCGTCAGTCCATTCAACAATCACAGACTGTGGACGCGATACATTTGCAAATATCGGCAGATTGTCATTGCCCAGTACAGACAAGCATCCCTCCTCCATCGTGCAAAGTTCATCACTGTATGATAAAATTTTTGGATTTATCATACGATATACAACCTCAGAATCTGGGTCCATCATAACCAAAAAACGCGATAGTATGCCAACCTGGGGTGCAGCAAGACCAACACCATTCTGGGCACGCATCATTTCAACCATTTCATCCAAGGTCGATAATAATGCACCATCTATGTCAGATACGGGCGCACATACAGTCCTTAGAACAACATCACCACAAAGTTTCATTTGCAACATATTTAAAACCTTTTATAATTGCAATAATAGCAAAGGATTAGGAAATGACAACTTATATTTTTGTATTGTTAGGAATAATTATTGTTTTATTGCTTGCATTGCTGATGCGAAAGCCAACACTGGACATTTCGCCACTGCGTGAAGACAATGCCAGACTGCGTGAAAGATTGGCAGAACGACTGGGGGCACTTAGCCAGAATGCAATCGAACTTAAAAATATCAGCAGTGATATTGCAAACTTTAAAAATATTTTAATGGGAAATAAACAGGCACGCGGTACTTTTGGCGAAAGACAACTGGAAGATATTGTTATGGATATTATGCCACCAGAAACATATGCCTTTCAGCATGTAATGGATACAGGTGTACGACCAGACTGTATCATCAGGTTGCCATACCCACCAGGCGATATGATAATAGACAGTAAATTTCCGCTGGAAAGTTATAACAAAATGATAACTGACCAAAACGATGCTATGGCACGAAAACAATTCGAACTGGATGTGCGAAAACACATCGATGCAATTGGTGAAAAATATATAATCACAGGTCAGACCGCAGAATCAGCAATGATGTTTATTGCATCTGAATCTATCTTTGAAACACTGCACCGCGAATTTCCAAACACAATTGAATATGCTGCAAAACAAAAAGTCTTTATCGTTTCGCCTGCAACACTGTGGGCAACACTAAATACGATTCGCGCAGTGCTGTCTGATATAAAAATTAAACGCGTCGCAACACAGATAAAAAAAGAACTGGATTATCTGTTGACTGATTTGGCCAGACTGTCTGACCGCGCAGGAAATGTCGCGCGACACTTTGGACAGGCACAAAACGATATTGAACAACTGCAAACATCAATCGCAAAAATCGCGCCACGCGCAGAAAAATTGCGAGATATGGACTTTGGCGAAGATTAAATATTTTGCTTCACAGTAAAAAATATGATATAATCTACCTGTATCTTAGGAGGTTTTTTCATGCGATATATTGGTTTCTTGGGGGCGATGCTGGCCATATTTTCTGCACATGCTGCTGACAACATAGGCGTGGCAGATTTAAACTCTGTGATTAACAATGTGCGTAATGCCTGTATCGGAATCGCAGATGAAATTAGTGATTTGAAAAAAATGGCAGGAATTAATACTGCCGTAACAGCAATTGGAACAGGTGCCGCTGGGGTTGCACTGGGGGCAGGTATCGCAAAAAGTAAAATTGATGCAGAATTGAAAGCTAAATTACTCAAGTTGGCAGTTAATGAATCCAGTGATTCAAGACCAATAACTTATGAGGAAGTGGCGGCGGCATTTGCAAATGCGCCATCGAACGAAAACAAAACAAATTCAAACGCAGACGATGAAGCCTTGAAGAAATCTAAAACACTGGGGAATATTAGAACTGGTGGTCTGGCCACCAGCACCGCTGCAAATATCGCAGGTGTCGTTATCGCCAAAAATAATAAAGTCGATAATGATTTAAAATCAAAAATTGATAGATGTACGGCTTCTGTCAAGGTATTATCTGTGGCGCGTATGCAGGCAAGAATTGACGGCAGTGCAACAGATGCTGATTTGGCACGTGCAGAGAAAATTGTTTCTGCGTGCAGCGAGTACGATACAATTGATGTAAGCCCAATTAATAAACGTTCAACAGGCGTAATGATTTCCAGCGGACTGGGTGCGGGGCTGGGGTTGGCGGGCACAATCACAAGTGCGCAAGCGAATAAAGGCATTGAATTAGATAACAAAAAGAATACGATGGCAAATGTCTTGGCAGGCGGAACAACCGCAGCCAGCGCAGTTGCAACCGTCTTTAATGCAACACAAATCAGCGCAATCAAACGCGTGGCAACAGTTGCAGACAATTGTATGGAGGCACTACAATGATTAAAAACAATTTACTTAAAATTTTTACTATTTCATGTATGCTCGCTTCGTTGATAAAAATCCCATCAGCACAGGCAGCAGACGAGAGTCCGTCTATTTTGTGGAGTGCTTTTTATGAAGCCTTGTATTCCACTAATAGCAATATATATGGCGATTTATTAGAACGCATCTTGTTGAAATTTGAATCGAATATAGCCTCGGGTACGCTAATTAGATTACAAGATTTTTCTGATAAATGTCGTGAGATCGCTTCACTCGATGATTACAAGACAATAACCGAGGATGATTGCAAGACAATAACCAATGAAGTTATCAGAAAACATAATAAACGAGTAGAACAGACTTCTCGAAAATGTTCAGATATTGTTAAACAAGAACTAATCTCTGGAAGAACTGGTGAACCAGCATTGGAATATATTTCTAGAAAAACTTTTGCATATGAGCAATATCAAAAGGCATTGGACGAATATAATATAGCGGTGCAAACACTAGCAACAAAACCAGAATATGATGATAATGCATCGGAATGTCAAACATTAAAAAGCCAATCTTATAAATATCTGCAGGACGCACTAGTAGCAAGAAATCTGTTTATCCAAAATTTAGACGGAACAGCATTGAATGTAATCTATACGTACTCTCCTGATTTGCAACGCAGACTGGATGATGCACGTGATGAAGTCGTTGATGAAATTGGTTCTGATTATATTTTATTAGATGATGTTGAATGTGAAGGCACAGAAACATCTGAAACAGTACACTGCTTTATAGAACCTGTTTCTGGAACACATCCTATTTCTATACGCGTAATAGCGGGATATATGCCAGGCGTAATCAAATAAAAAATCCCCAAACGGGGATTTTTTTATTTACGCAAACCAAGTTTCTTAATCAATGTGTCGTAATCTTCTGGATTACGTTTCTTGATGTAAGCCAATAATTTCTTGCGACGGTTAACCATCAACAACAAACCACGTTTTGAATGATTGTCTTTGTGATTAGCCTTCATATGTTCTGTCAAATTGCGAATGCGTTCTGTCAAAACAGCAACCTGAGATTCTACAGAACCACCATTATCCTGTTCAGACACACGATATTGCTGAATCAATTCAGACTTTTTTTCTTTTGTTACGGACATTGTTTTTTCCTTTGTTTATTTCTATATTGTTCGTTTTGGACGCAAAATACAATTCGATACCGTACCAATGCCAATGAATACCCCACCGCAATATACGCGAACCAAACCATCGCCTGCGTCAGTTTCAATAAAGCCACCAGATTTATAAAATGCAGTCGCTTTTTCAGACAGATTAAGAACCGGAATGTCCCCCAGTCCATAATCAACCGGCCTAAGGTTTTCACCAAAAGCACCAGTATTATTAAATATATTTTCCAAAAAATCAAGTTTTACAGCATTTGATATAGAAAATCCGTTCGTTAGAGTGCGTCGTATCATATCAACAGTCGCGTATGCACCACACATTTTCGCAATATCACGTGCAATCGAACGAACATATGTACCACGACTGCAACGCGTTCTAAAATGCCAGCTGTTGTTATGAATCCCCAGAAATTCTAGTTCAAAAATCTCTATTGCGCGGGGCTGAATATCAACCATTGTGCCACGACGCGCCATTTCATATGCGCGCGCACCATTAACATGCACCGCAGAATATTGCGGTGGTATTTGCTGAATAAGACCCGTCAATTTTGGCAGCACAGATACAACATCTGATTCGCGCGGTACAAAATTATCACGCGCCGTTTCAGTACCTGTTATATCAAGCGTATCTGTTTCAAACCCAAATTGTAGCGAAAATAAATATTCTTTGACAGATGTATTTACTTCTTCGACAAAGGGTATCATCTTGGTCGCATCGCCAATTGCAATCGGCAAAACACCAGACGCCATTGGGTCAAGTGTGCCAATATGACCGAATTTTTTTGTCCCCAGCATTCGCGCCACACGACCACCCGCGGTGCGTGAAAACACCCCAGAATCTTTGTCTAAAATTATCCAACCTGATTTCATTATTTTGTATTCTGTTGTTTAGTAATCGTGTACTTTGTGTTATATGCTTCGCGAATAAATTTATCCAAAGCAGTTTCTTGATTCTTTTCAAGCGGTGGATACAACTGCTTGCCAGCAGTATTTATAACCGTATAGCCATTTGAAATATGTATGTCCTTTCTGCCATCAATACCATTTGATACAAAAACTTTTCCATCTTTTGTTTCGCAGTTATCCGCAACATAAATTGGTAACTTCTTTCCTGTCTCTGGAACAGATTGCACACGACAACCATCAATCGTACCAACTAACCGATGTTCTAAACAAAAAATCGGATGTGAATGCTTTAATTTATATATCTGAGACCAAAGACCAGATAAAGTCTGATGCAGTGTCTTTTCATCTGATATAGTGAATTTTGTTTGCGTATTTATATCGATATAAATAACTGTTTTTAATTCCATTTTTATCCCTTAATCCTTTTTTAAAATAAACTTAATTGCGGTTTTGGATTTTCATCAGATACGCAATTTTTATTTACTTTGGATGCTTGTGGTGTTGGTTTTGGTGCGCAATCAGGTGCAGGGGTTGGTAATTGATGCGATTCCAAGGCATTTAATACACATTCTGCACGCGCAACAACCGATGCTGGCATACCCGCCATACGCGCAACATGAATCCCATATGAACGATTGGCAACACCAGAAATAATTCTATGCATAAAGATAATCTCATCATTATGCTCGCGCACATCGATGGTCAGACAATGCACATGATTTAATTCGCCACTTGTAACCAATGATGTCAATTCGTGATAATGCGTTGCAAACAATGTGCGTGGCTGTAATTGATTCAGGTATTCTAATACCGCCTGTGCAATCGCCATACCATCATAAGTCGCTGTGCCACGACCAATCTCGTCAAAGATTATAAAGGACCGATTGGTTGCACGATTTAAAATATTTGCGGTTTCTGCCATTTCAACCATAAAAGTCGATTGACCTGCCGCCAAATTATCAGACGCACCAACACGACTAAACAACTGGTCGCAAATACCAATACGCGCTGATGTTGCAGGTACAAACGATCCCAAATGCGCAAGTACTATGATTATTGCATTTTGACGCAGATATGTTGACTTACCCGCCATATTTGGCCCTGTTAATAACGCAATCGCAGATTCATTTAGATTACAATCGTTTTTGATGAAATTATCCCCGCGCGAACGCAGAACATATTCAATCACAGGATGACGACCACCAACAATGTCAAACGCACAATCGTCAGTAATTGTTGGACATACCCAATTATAACGGTCTGCAACAATCGACAATGATGCCCAGACATCTGCGTCTGCTAATAAATCTGCACTGGACAACAAATCGTCTGATATTGCGCGAATTTCTTCGATAAAATCAGATATTATTTGCGCCTCTATCGCGGCGGATTTTTCCGCAGCACTGCGAACATCATTGTCTAAATCAATCAGGCGCGATGTTGTAAAGCGCATATTGCCAGCCATCGTTTGACGGTGTATAAACCCAGATTCCGGTTGCATCATCGTTTCTGCACGCGATGAGGGAACCTCTATAAAATAACCAAGAATATTATTGTATTTTATCTTTAGTGTATTTATACCAGTTTGCGCAATGTATTCAGCCTGCAAGCCTGCAATCGTTTCGCGACCACCACTGGACAGCCCGCGCATATTATCCAGCGCAACATCAAAACCATCGCGTATCACATTACCATCGCGAAAAAATGTCGGCAAATCATCAGACAATGCATTACGCAACTTTACGCCGAATGCGCTGTGTGTATCAATTCCCGCAAAGCGCGCAGATAAATCAGAATCTAGGCGTGATGACAATAATTGCGCACGCGGTAATGCAGCAATAAAATCTGAAACATTGCGCATATCACGCGGCGCGCCACGACCAGATAATAAACGCGATAAAGAACGACCAACATCAGGAATAGACGACAAAACATCACGCATCAGCGCCAGAACATCTGGATTTAATGAAAAGTGTGATATATGACTTTGACGCAATGTGATTTCTGATAAATCTGACGACAAGTTGCGCAAATATGCACGCAACTTTCGCGCACCAGCCGATGTTATTGTTTCGTCCAGGACATCAATCAGGCACGCACCACCATCATTGATGGAACTGTCTATTTCAAGACTTTTCCAAGTGGCAGAATCTATTAACAACTGACGACCAGACTTAAATGTGTATGGCGCGCGAAATATTATCGAACTGCCACGCTGGGTATTAAATAAATACCCCGCCAACAGACATATCGCACTGTCCGAATTACGCGATACAGTACTGCTGTCAACCGCGCCACCAAAGACACGCGACACAACCATATCAATATCAGCGCGATGATACAGTTTTTCATATACCGGGGTCGCCTTGAATAATTCACGCAGTTTCATAATCGTTTTTTCTTCGGCATTGCCAAATGGAAATATAACCTCAGCCGGATTGACGCGAGTCAAATCATCAATCGCATCAGATGTTTGACCAACAAAAAATTCACCAGTCGATATATCACAACCTGCAACATCAAAATTGCCACCGCCAAGTGGCGATATCGCAACCAAAAAATTTGACTTCTTTGGGGTCAGCAAATTATCATCCGTTAATGTCCCAGGTGTCAAAACACGCACAACCTGACGGTCTATAAATTTATGTCCACGTTCCTTGGCCTGGGCGGGGGTTTCCATCTGTTCAACCAATGCGACCTTGTATCCAGCACGAACAAGACGACCAAAATAATTATCGGATGCATGCCATGGAATACCACACATTGGTATGTCCGCACCATTTCCATCTGTTCCGCGTGCGGTCAAGACCAACCCCAATGCAGAACTTATGGTCTTGGCATCTTCAAAAAACGATTCGTAAAAATCCCCCAGACGAAACATTAATAATGCATCTGGGTTTTCAGCCTTCATATCAACATACTGTTGCATAACAGGTGTTAGTTTTGTTTTTTCTGCCACGATAAATCCTAAATATAAATTAACAGGTGATAATTATGCGTTTATTTTCAATGTTTCTATTTTTAATTCTGCTTCTTTTAGCAACTGTTCGCAATATGCTTTTAGTTTAATTCCCTGCTCGTACGCGGCGACAGAATCAGCCAATGGCAATTCGCCAGATTCCATCTTTTTTACCAGTTCCATTAATTGCTTGTAGGCTTCTTCAAATGTCAATTTATTTTCTTCCATATTATTTCCTTTTGTGCACCTGTTGAAGATACAAAAAGAATACTAAACTTGCAATAAAAAATCGCCCAAATGGGCGATTTTTTATTATTTATTTGGAATAATCTTTATCTCTACACGACGATTTTGTTCGCGTCCAGACGCAGTTTCGTTTGATGCAATTGGATTCGATGTTCCCAATCCCAAAACTTCAAATCGTGATGCCTTAATCCCCTGCCCTTGCAAATAAGACGCAACAGACTGAGCACGATTGCGCGATAGATTTAGATTATAATCCGCAGAACCTGTGCTGTCTGTATGACCAGATACCAATACAGTTGAATTATCGTATTTCTTTAATACGCGCGCCACAGAATTTAGCACAGGATAAAAAGAAGAATTTATATCCGCAGAATCTGTCTTGAATGTGATATTGCCAGGCATTACCAAACGAATATTATCATCGGATTCGATAACCTGTACACCTGTCGATACCAGTTCAGAACGCAACTCAGCCGCCTGAACATCCAAATAATAACCAACACCGCCACCAACGGCCGCGCCAGCCAAACCACCCAATAATGCGGCCTCGCTGCTTTTCGTGCTGCCCAATAATGCGCCGGCTGTGGCACCAATCGCAGTCCCCCATGTGGACTTTGCAGTCTGGGTTTGACCTGTGTAAGGATTCACAGTTGTACAACCCGATACCAATGCAGTTAAAACAAGTACAGAAACGATTTTTTTCATATGTTTTCTCCTTTGTATGTTATTGCAAAAAGTATTCTAAACTAAAAAAACACAAAACGCAAAAAAAATACTAGACAAGTAAAAAAATATATTATATTATCTTGCTTGCTTTGTCGGGTGTTTAGCTCAGTTGATTAGAGCATCTCGTTTACACCGAGAGGGTCGGGGGTTTGAGTCCCTCAACACCCACCACGAATTTTTAAAGCGCCAAATTGGCGCTTTTTTTTATTTTATTTTTTTACCATCAGCAACATTTATGCGTTCTTTGCCAACCGTTATTACACCGTCCGAATAAATCGGTGCAACCTGCGCAGAAACGGGCGCACGCCAATAAATCTGCCCCTTGGACACGGAAACCGCATTCAAATTCCCATCTGTAGATACCACAAACGCATAATTACCGGCCAGAATGAACGGCACACCAACAGACAAATTAATACACCAGTGCTTTGCACCACTGGTCGCATTTATTCGACAAAAAGCATCGCCCAGACCAGCCACATAAACCGAATCACCATACGGCACAATCGGCGCAACAATATCAACCATCGATGCACCACCGGTTAAATTGCTGGTACGATATATGTCTGCAATCCACAAGACAGAACGACTTTTTGGATTTAGTTTTACAACTTCGCCCGTTGATAGGCCCGCATATAAGTATTTGCCACTGCATATCGGTGTACGAATGCCAGATACTGTATTATTCGTTGCAAAACCAGAAAAAACCTTGTGCGTGCCGTCCCAGACTATGTTTTTTGAATCTTGGGTGTATTTGCATGCAGAATTATCATATGTATGCACCCCTGTCGGCACATCTGTTATAGTCTGGTTCAAAACCCGAATCTTGCCACTGTCAAATATCGGGGTTCGAACACCAGTCAAAATCGGGTCGTGCTTATCACACGCAGACACCAAAAATATACAGCATATTACTAAATAAATCTTGCGCATAGTGCCCCCAAAGATATTTAACGTAATGTTTGTGCAACACCTGCGATAGATGCCGGTGCAGATTTGTCATTGATAATCTGGTCCAGCCATTTGTTCGCGTTATCTTGTTCGCCAACAGACAAATACTTTTGTGCAATCAACAACATCGCATTGTAATAATACGGAGAATCTTCGGTTGTTAAATCTGACAGATATTCTGCAACCTGGGGTGCAGACATTGTATCACCACGCAACGCAACAATATGAATACGCGCCAAATCACGATAATCACGACTGTGGCCAGATTCCGCCAATTTTTCTAGTTTCTTTTCGTCCTTGTCCAGTAAATAAGATTGAAATAACGCCAAGTCCGCAGTTGCACCTGATGTATTTTCTGAAATTGCAGCCAGTGCATTTGCATCGATGTTTGACAAGGCTGTTTCGTAAGCAATCGCAGTCGCAATCTTGTTTGACTGATAGGTGCGCATACCAATCTGAATACCAGACGCAACCAACAAAACAAATATTACCGCATAAATTATATGACGCGAATACTTCTTGATAAAGCGCATTGTTTTTTCGTTGTTTACATCCTCCCATACCTCGCGATAAAGGGCATCTTCCATATGTTCTGCGTATGTTTTCTTGGGGGCTTTGATGTTTTTATTTCTTTCTAAGATTGTTGCCATAATAAATTCTCCTGTGGCTTGATAATTATTAAATTATGTTATACTATAAAAGTTATGAAAAAGGAAATCAAGAACACAATACCAGTATTAAAAAACACTTCTATTGTTGCTGCACGCGGGGTCAGTGATGAAAGTGGACTGGCACAATATATACAAACCGTTCAGAAAATACCTGTACTGACGGCAGAACAGGAATATGAATACGCAACACAATGGGTAAAAAATCAGGATAAGTTTGCCGCAGAAAAACTGGTGGTCAGTCATCTGCGTCTGGTTGTGTCGGTTGCATACGACTATAAAAATTACGGAATACCAGTTGCTGATTTGATTGCCAGCGGAAATATGGGACTAATGCAGGCGGTGCAAAAATTTGACCCAGAAAAAGGGTTCAGATTTTCAACATACGCAATGTTCTGGATTAAGGCAGAAATATATGAAACAATCTTGAACAACTGGTCAATCGTTCGAATCGGAACATCCGCAAATCAAAAAAAGGTTTTCTTTAATCTGGCACGCGCAAAACGCGCACTGGGGATTATGGATAATAATCTTAGCGATGAACAAACAAAGCAAATCGCAAATTATCTGGAAGTACCCGAGAAAGATGTCGCACGTATGGCAACACGCGTTGGCGCGCGCGATTTATCACTGAACGCACCAATGAATTCAGATGACGGCGCATCAGATATTCTGTCTAATATGACAGATGGTGGCGATACAATCGAAGAAACACTGGAACAGGTCGAATTCAGAAAACGCGGATACGAATTGCTGAAAAAAAATCTGGCAAAAATGTCCGAACGCGACAGGGAAATCTTGGTCGCACGCAAATTGAAACAGCCCGTTGCGACACTGGAATCACTGTCGCAAAAATATGGAATTTCACGCGAACGCGTCAGACAAATCGAAGAACGCGCATATAAAAAACTACGCGATGCAATACTTAGCGAAGCAGATGGAAATAAATAAAATGAAAAGAACAATTAAAATACTGGGATATGTGGCGGTTTGTGCTGTATTGCCACAGTTCGCACACGCGTTGCAATTTGATTACAATAATATTTCCGTTAAATTGACCGGATATGGTACAGTTGGTATGATTGAACCAGACTTGGAATCACCACTGTTTATCGGGGATTGGCGTGTGCGCGGACAAATAACATATGCCGCAAATACAGAATATAAATTTGGTCTGGTGTATGCAATGGATCAGGCAGCATTGGATAAAGGGAACTTTTCACGCGAAACATTTGCGTTTGTCGAATCAAAATCTTTGGGCAGGATTGAGGTTGGTTTTACAGATTCAATCGCACGAAAACTGGGCTTAGGATTGCCAGATGTGGGCGGATTGCGCATTAATGACAGACCACTGTTCAACGAAAAGATTATCCCAGATGGCCCTGTTATCGCAGACACAACACTTACATCAGGACGCAGTAATTCTTTGCGGGCAAATGTCGCGTCTGCGCCGGTTTCTGGTGTACAGTACGGAATATCTGTTGCAGGATTAACAGATAACTATGACTGGGCAATTGATGGCGGTTTAAAAATTAAAAATTCAAGCGGTAAGGTTAAAACAGCATATTCTGTTGGCGTGTCTTTTATGAAAAATCCTGACGATTTTGATAACGAAGTTTATACCCCAGGGGTTACAGCAGATTGGCGCGCACAGGCATCACTGGGGATGAACCTGCAATATAACAGTTGGATTTGGGGCACGACTGCACGCGTGATTTATGATAAAAATCCAATTGGACCTGTTTCTGATGGCTTTGTCGTTGGCACAGGGGTTAGTTATGATTTGCTAAAATATAGTGTTTCAATGACTTATATGTTTTCAGATACAGGTGTGTGGCAAAAAAATATTAATGACTTTGCCGACCATATGGTGGTTGCTTCGTTCAGATACAAGTACAGCGAATTTGTTGACGGATGGATTTCAGGGGGGATTACATCACGAACACCATTTATATCTGCGGGGTTGCGCTTAGTATTTTAGCACTTGAAATCTGTACAAACATATGTTATAATTTGACTTGAATTCGCAGGGATGCGTTTTCGGGGCCTTAGAAAAGCCTTTCAACAATCCGTATGAGAAAAAATCATACTGGAAATCCGTGCATAGATGGCGCGGCGAGGCGCTATTTTTTGTACCCTTAACCCCTTTTGTCGGGGTGCCGTCGGTTATAAAACAGGGGGCGTTGTCCCCTAAGGCCGACGGGAACGGAATTGTTGACGTTTTTTCTAACACCCCGACAGCCATTTTTTTCTGCGGCGGTTTTTTCTATAAATAATGTGATTTTTTTCACATAGACAGTTTCTGTGCCAAAACACAGAAAAGAACACCGGCATTCTTCCCCGCCGGTGTTTTTTATTCTTTGTGTGTTGATAAATTTTATATTTACAAAAAAATAGGATATATGATATAGTTTGAAACAGAACCAGATGGGAATTTGGTTCGGGGCTGTCACAAGCTCTCCTAAAAGCGGCATCGCAAAACGGTGCTGAATCCGCAGAAGAATAAAGACGCGGAGGCGTCTTTTATTGTATCCCCACCAGCCGTAAAAGGTCGGGGGGCCGTCGGTTTATACAACAGGGTTTCCCGAAGGCTGGCGGAATCAGACTTTTAGGTGATTTGTGAACTCCCCGACCGCAAATGATTTCCATTGCGGTTTTTTAATTGCAAAATATAGGAGGACACAATGCCAGTTTTACATATCGGTGATATTGAAATAGTCGCGCATGCCCAACAATTAACTTCGCCTGCGTTGCATATAAAAAATGCAGATGGGGAAATATATCATGTTGCAGTTATGCCTGTGGGCGGTGGGGTGTTTGACGCGTCCGAAACACTGGTTTATGAAGAAAATACAATTAACACTTGTCAAAGTTTTGAATTGCCTGCGGGAATATATCGCGTGGAAATGCGCGGTGGCACAGGTGGGAAGCCATATCGATGTAGTTCGGGAACAGGGACAAAAAATGCACTGGGTGATATAACATCAAACATATTTAAATTAAACACAGCGACAACGCTTTATGCACTGCGTGGCGGAGATGGCAACAATAGCGCAACAGTGAACATTCATCAAATCCCAGGTGGCGGTGCGTCGGGCGTGGATTCAATACTGGTTGTTGGTAATCGTACAATTCGTGCAAACGGGGGTACTGGCACCAGATGCTTAGGATTTAGTTTGAATGGAATTAATGCACTTGGTCAAATCGCAGGCAACTCTTCACTTTCTAAAGCATGTTATGGCGGGGCCGGTTCTGCAAGTGGGTTGTTCATGAAATATGGTCCGAAGGTAACGGGAGTTTTTTTCAAGTGTGCTGATGGTGGAAATGGCGCATCTGCAGATTCAATCGCACAAAACGGTGCAGATATTACAAACACCAAAGAAAATTCCATGAATAAAAATACGGGGTACGGTGGTAGTGGGGGGACAAACACAACATTTAACTGTAATGGACAAACAGCAATTTCATATGGTGGTGGTGGCGGTGGTGGAATTTGTATGTATCCATGGAGTGAATTTTGCAAGGACGGTTATTCAGACCCATATTGTGGAACAGACTGTTTTGATGGCGGGGATGGCGGTTCAGGCAGTACAGGCACATCAAACGACAGCTTTATTAAAATATTTAAAATAGGATAATACAATGTTGGTACCGTTAATTTTATTACAAACTTTATTTTTTAAAACAACAACAGGTGATATATATCAGGCAATTGATAATGTGCCAGCAGGACAATGTGTACTGACCGGCAGTGAAGAATTAGTTTTTGAAGCAACTAATTTTAATACCTGTAATGAAATTGTTTTGCAACCTGGGTGCTATCGTGCAGAATTGCGTGGTGGTGTTGGCACAATGAATGAATATTGCTTGGAAGCGGTAGATTTAGATTTCGTCAAAACAATATCTGCCTTGTTTAGCATATCAGAGGCCACAACTGTTTATGCACTGCGTGGCGGGGACGGAAATGCAGGCGGCGTTAATTTAAACTCATCTGGTAACTATACGGGGGCATTTGGTGGTGGTGCATCGGGTGTGGATTCAATATTGGTTGTAAATGACAAGGTATGGCGCGCAAATGGTGGCGTTGGGAATATTTGTGCAATAACTTCTAAAAACACAGCAACAGGAATCACTAATATTGATTATGGCGCAGGCGGTGGCGGTAATAATTTTACACAAACCCAAACATCCAGGGCTGTTTTTTATGGGGCTAGCAGTAGCAGTGCTATTTATGTTAATGGTGGAGGCGGTGGCGGGGCACCAAATATCCCAGCAAATAAAGAAGTTGGGATTAATAGCGGATCACATTCTGATATTGTTGAAAGAAATATTGGACAAGATGGTTCAACTGATTCTGGCGGTGATGGTGGCAATGTTACATCATGCACAACTTTTGATTGTTCAGAACTTGTAACTGCAACAGGCGGGAAAGGCGGTAAAAACATATCTTATAATTGTGGTGGCGAAACCGTAACTGCATATGGCGGTGGTGGGGGCGGTGGTGCAATACGTTCTGGCACAACATACAACATAAAAATCGATGGTGGGGATGGCGGTTCAGGCAGTACAGGCACATCAAATGTTTCGTTCCTGCGAATTTATAAAATGTAGCGGTGTGCGTAAATTATTTCCTAAACTTATTTTGCATTGTTCAGACGCAACTGACCACAAGCAGAACCAATGTCTGTACCACGTTCGCGACGAATACGGGTATGGATTCCGTTCTTAATCAAAATGTCTTGAAATCTGTGAACCGCATTACCTGATAATGATGCAAAATCACGCTCGTCAACGGTGTTCCATGGAATCAAATTAACCATACAATTTTTTCCTGATAATAATTCAGATAGTTTTTCTGCATATTCAGGGGTGGCATTATACAAGTATGTTTCACCGTTTTCGTCTTTGCGCCCCAGTAAAATATATTCTATCATCAATTGGCGATTGTGCAGGTCTGTAAAACGCCACGCGGCAGATAATACATCAGACAGACAATAGCGGTTGTTTATCGGCATTATCTGGGAACGCAATTCATCAGTTGGCGCATGCAATGATATCGCAAGATTTATTGGACGGCCCCATTCAATTAAACGGTCTATGCCATCAACAATCCCACAGGTAGAAAGTGTTATGCGTCGCCATGATATGCCCAAGGTGGAATTTGCACGCTCTATAAAATCAATTACATTTTCTGTGTTTTGTAAAGGCTCGCCCGTTCCCATTATGACAATATGTGATACATCGCCATTATTCGCATCGCCATTTGGGCGAATGTTGCTTGCAGAATTTCTGGCGCTGCGCAATTCCCATTGGGCAGTTAAGACCTGAGATAAAATCTCGTTCGATGATAAATTGCGCTTTAAGCCAAGTAATGTACTGGCACAAAATTTGCACCCCATCGCACAACCCGCCTGAGAACTGACACAGACACTGTTGCCGTATGTCGTGCGCATCAATACAGATTCAATCTGTTCCCCGTCCGGTAATTCCAATAAAAACTTGGTCGTTTCGCCGTCCGATGATTCAAGTTTTTTTATAATCTTGGTTGGCAAAGTCTGGGCAACGGCATCTAAATCATTACGCAGGGTTTCTGGGATATTCTTCATAACAGAAAAATTTGGCGCGCCACGCATTAGCCATTCGCGCAACTGACGCGCACGAAATTTTGGCTGGCCCATTTGTACAATATAATTTTCTAGTTCTGAATCTGTGAAGTTAAATAATATCGGTTTCATAATTTATACCTGTCGTCGTTAATCACAATTACAGCCTTGCGCCTTAGTTGTTTTAATTGCTGATTTGCCAGAAACATCGCCTGTTTGTATGTGGCATTTTGACGAATTATCTCGTCCAGATTCTTGTATTCGTCTGTTTTCCGGGTGCTGCATACCAGTAATATCGAATCGTCTTCGCGTTTTGACCAGGTCAATAATGGTAATGATGCAACACGACTACGAATCTCGGGCGATAATTCATACTGTACCGCTGTAAATTTCTGGGGAGTGCCACCAAAAGAACGCGCCATTTCAATTGCATCATCACATGATTTTGGCGCAGTTAATTTTGATGCTATTTCCGCAGGAACATCTGTTAAACGCACCAAAGTCATTTCTATCGGCAGACCATGTTCACGCGCAAGACCCGCACGTTCGGTCGCAATATCATCGGCAGAAACACTGACTGTTGGCAAAACAGTACGCCCAACAATAATTTGCCATGCAATCTCTGCCCGCAGGGCATTACGCGCCATTTCACGTTCTGATACAGACATGTCATCTAGTTTTAATTTCTTTAATTCTGTATCAATTGTTTTGTCGTCTGGTATCGCATTGAAATTCTTGGCATATTCTATCTTGATATTGTCGTCAATTATATTTTGTAACGCAATTCGGCGATTGTCAGTTGATGTTTGACCTTGGCGCGCCATCAGTTTTGTGCGCGAAGTTATATCTGTATCAGTTATCGGCGTGCCATTTATGCTGGCAACAATCGTCGCACTTTGTACAGGATTTATAAACATTATGAAAAATGCAAAAATCACAATTTTTTTTATATTCATCTTTTTCTCCATTTGATAATTAATAGCGCTGACCGTTTATCGCCATACCAAACTTGAATTGAAATGTTGTGTCCCCAACATAGTCGTCTTTGTTCGTGTTGTCATGTTTGTATTCAACAGATAAATAATAACACGGATGATTATAATATACACCGCCGCCATGACGCATAAATTGGCCATATTCCATACTGTATACCGAATTCCAACCCAGTCGCCAACGCTCGCTTAATCTGATGCTGGCGCCGATAATCGCTTCGTTTACATCGGTCGTGTCAACCAAGGCCGTATCCAAATTCTGCGACCAAATATGACCAATGTTAAAGTAATTCTTGCCAATTCCTATGCTGGCGGTGGTTTCCATATGATTTAACGATAAATTCTGCTGATTAAGACGAAAACGAGTCGCAATATTTAAACCACGCATATTGTTATAACTAACACGACCAACATAATCAGATAGCCCATTATGAAAACCACTGTTTAAATCAATCGATGGTCGGTCAGTGAAATCATATGACTGACCTAAAAATAATTCTATATTATCGCCCCGAGGACTGAATGCAGCCCAGCGCACACCATAGTCTGCATAAGTGCCATTTTCCCATAAATCTAAGCCAGAAAGACGATTGGTTGAAAACAATGTGCTGTCCGTCAATATCGTGCCAGCAGAATCGTTGTTCAACGCCATCTCTTCTTCGTCCATATGACGCATCATTGTTATTCTGGCACGCGGTTCTAGAATCTGGGTCCATTTGCCAGATACACGATACATCGGCAACCCCCATTCAAGATAGCCACTGGGTAAAAAACGATTCTTGAAGCCTGAATATACACTGCCGTCTACCATCATAGTATTGTCAAAGTGATACAGGTCATATCGGGCAGAAACACTGGCCGTTAGGCGATTGCCACCCCACAATGTCCAAGGAGTCGTTAATCTTATATCACCAATCATTCGCTGGGTAGATGTATTGTCCCCAGAAATCCCCAAAACATCTGCACCAAAGGTCGCATAGGTTTCGCCAAATATCGGTGCAGTTTGATGCACAGCGCGTATGTTTGGCAATATATTACCATCAGGGGCAGCCCAATAGCCATTGCCACTGCGCAATTCTTGGAATATATGCGCATCCGCAATAATATAACTGCTTTGACCAAATACTTCTAGTTTGGCACCAGAATCAAGATATGGCTGATCAGAATAAAAACCATATTTTTGTAAATAAGTCTTGTCAGAGGTGCGTTCAAGGAATATCGTTGCACGCGCATTTTCACCCAATTCTATTACATCATCGTTAAAAATATGCCAACGATTTTCACCAGCACGATTGTGCGTAAATGAACCCTGGGTTCTGAATTCTGAGTGCGGAGCATTTAACCGGTGCTGTAATTGAAATAATGGATTTTCCTTGGTCAGATACGACAGAGTAAATGTCATATCATGTGTATCTGATAAAGACACATAAAACGGTATGTTTATCTGAGTCCCCATCTTGTTTGTGGATTCAAAATCAGGCATCAGAAAACCAGTCTTGTATTTTACACGCGGGTCTGGCATCTCGAAATAAGGCCACCATAATATCGGTATCTCGTAAGCACGCAAAATAGCACTAAAAAACCTTAACATACGCGTGTCGTCGTTGTGTATAATCTTGTAAGTGGAAATTTGCCACGCATTACCAAACGAATCACAATCATCACATGCCGTAAATGTCGCATGGCGCGCAATAGTCAAATCACCTTCGCGAATAACATTGTCAGATTCAATATAAACATGATCGCCAAGCCATAATTTTACATCATCACCAATAATCTCTTCCCCGCGTTCGGATATATACGAATCAACTAATGTTAAGCGCTGACCAGATGTATTTGTAATCTCAGTCGGACCAATGGTTTTTATCGTATCTTGCTTAACATCATATTCTATGCGTGGCGCAACAATCGTACGCGCTTCGTTCAAATCAACTGACAACGAATATGCATACGCACAATAAAATACGCTAAATAAAATAAAAGAACCTGCTATTTTTTTCATTTCTTTGCCAACACCATTAATATCACAACCAGCAACACTATAACACCAATCGCCAATAATGCCAATTGCGTTAATGTACTAACCATATTAGACGCAGACATATATAACGCCATTACACCAGCCATTGATACAACAGCAACCATTGGCGCAAAACTTGTACGACGACGCAACAAGGATGAACGCAATAATATCGCAACACATAATGCCGCTAAAACTAAATTCATAATTGGACTTATAAAGCGATTGGACAATTCTGTCAAAACCATCTTGTGCTGACGCTGGGTCGCGGCATCAAACGCAACACGCATCAACTGCATGGTCGGCAATCTACGAACACGAAACGAACTGTTTCCGCCCTTGTCCACAACATTTAAATCCATATCAAATGTTTCAAATGTGCCAGATGCCATCGCAGAACCAGATGACTGCAACGCACCATTTGTCATCGCCAAAGATAATCCACGAACCGTAGAAATCAATTTGCCCTTTTCTGCAAATATCATACTGATATTATCTTCGTCGCGCATATCAGATAACATAACCTGTCCCAAGTCATGACCAGATACACTTTCAACATACACAACCAGACCATTCGATATTTCTGTAAATGCACCCTCTTGCAGTTTCATATGCGCCATGCCATACTGCAAATTCCACTGCATATCGTAAAACAGCGCCTGCGTGCGCGGAACAATCCATACACTTAATAACAAGTTAAAAACTGTTAACAACACACCCAGACGCAAGGCAGGTCGACCAATCTGCCATGGCGATAAACCAGAGGCCGCCATAACAGTAATTTCATTGTCTGCAATCATCTTGTTATAAACAAATATAACCGAAATAAAACATACAAACGGAACAATTATCGATGCAATAAAAGGTATCATTAATGATGTTAACCCCAGAAAATCCGTAACATCTATGCCGTATTTAAGCAAAAACTTCATCATTGACATAATCTGCATCATCCATGCCAAGCCAGTTAATACCAAAAACAGCATTATAAATATCGCAATTAATTGCCTTGAAAAGTATTGCTTTAAAATCTTCATGTAATGCAGTATAAAATATTAGTTTTTAGTTTTCAAGGCATAGATACATAATAGATAAAGCAATTTTTCTAAAAAAAATCCCCCAATCGGGGGAATTTCCTTAGAAACCTTTTGGTTTTTCCATTTTGATTTTAGATATTTTCTTATCAAATGCTTTGATAACTTCGTCTGTAATATCTAAATTTTCAACACCTGTACCAATGCGCGCCATACGACCATCGATTACCATAGACAAATTCTTTTTGTTGATAACACCTTCGATAATTGGATCAAGATGTTTTGTCTGCAATTCATTTAATGCCTTTTGATAGGACGCTTCGACTGATTGTGCGCGTTCTGTCAATTCGCGTTGCAGTTTGGTAACCTTGTCTTGATATTCAACAACACGACGTTGTAAAGCCTCACGCGAAAGAACATCTTGTGATTCTTCGATTTCTTTCTTTTCTTTTTCAAGTTCTTTTTGATCTTTGGTCAATTCGTCACGCAATTTATTTTCATATTTTTCTTTCTGTGCACGCAAATCTTTTAATGCAGCAGATTCTGCCTGAATCGCATCCATACGAATCACTGCAAAACGCAATTCGCCAGCAGTTACGGCTTTATCGCCAACCTCTGCAATTGCGTCAGATACAGATGATGTGTTGCCAGAACGCATCGCAGAAATACCCCAGATTCCCAAGGCAGCAACAACGACAACGACGGCTGCAACAATACCTGTTTTTACATATGACTTAATCGCTTTGTTTTCTGTTAAGATTTTAACCATTTTTCCATCCTTTTATTTTGTTATGCAGGTACTATAACAACAAAAAAATTATTTTTAAAGTAAAATATATACAAAATATAAAAAATCTTATTTTAAAAAAATCCGCAGTTTTGCGGATTTTTTTCTCTTATTCTGCGACAACCGGTTCTGACACAGGCTGCGGTACTGTTTCTTTTAGCCCGTTAATCAATCCCTGCAATCTTTCAATAGTTTCTGCATCATTCAAAGCAACAGCAATTGTATAGGCCGATTCCAAATCTACACGCGCCATCTCTACATTACCCTGCTTCAAATTCAAGGCAGCAGATTTTTCAAAATAACTCATCGCGTTACTGGACAAGGCTTCACGTTCTTCAATCGTTGGAGCACCTTGGATTTGCTCAGAAATTACACGCACAGCAGTACTGTAATCATTTATCGCTGATGCATAATCACCAATCGCTGTATACGCTTCGGCACGTTCTGCATAAACAGATGGACTGATTGCACCCTCAGGCCGCGCAAGCGAATTTGTGTAATCCGCAATTGCACCCTCCCAGTTCTTCATCCACAAGTTTAACTGACCACGTTTTGCATACAAATCACGCATCTGCAAGAACTGACTTGGGCGCGTAACATTAGATGCCATCGCATTGTTAATATCATTCATTGCCGCCGCATAATCTTCTAGGCGCGTATTCAACAACGAACGATCATAGTAGGCAACCGCATTCGCAGGATCTTTGTCCAACGCAGTATTAAAATCGTCCATCGCATTACGATAGTCGCCAGACTGTAAATATGCTTCGCCACGCAAAATATACGAATCAACAGTTGCAACACCCGCATCAATCGCAGCAGTCAAATCTGCAACCGCTTCGTCAATATTGCCAGCCAACAGTTTTGTCTTTCCGCTTTCATAATAGTCATTTGCCTGCATTAAAATTTCTTCGGTAATTTGAATATCTTTGACAGTCGCGTTATTATGACTGCGTCCCAGGATATAAAAAGTCGCAGCAATAAAGAATAAAATTATAAACCAATAAATATAAATCGATAAAGACCATGGACTAAAACATGGTTTTGCACGATTGGCTTTTGCCTCTTTGATTGTTGCCCTGGACACAACAGGACGAACCTTAGTTTGCGTTTTTGCTTTTTTGTTAGTTGTTTTTTTCATATCAAAACTCCCTTCCTTTTGTTAATTAGAATATTAATTAGTTTTTATAAGTTCGTCAATTGTTTTCTGCATAATTTTTTCGATTTTTCCAACAGGCAATTTATCAAGGGATATATTCCCATAACTAATCCTGTGTAATCTACGCACTGGACAACCACATGCGCGCAGAACAATTCTAACTTCATTTTTCTTGCCTTCGGTTATTGTAATACGAAGTTTGCTTTTGGATAATTCTTCTATCTTCATCGGTTTGTAATTCACACCGTCAACCGTCATACCTTGACGCGCCTTTTCCAAACCTGCACGCGAATCTTTGCCAGATATTGTCGCAATATATGTGCGCGGTATCCCAGACGATGGTAAAGTTAATGTTCGCGCCAATTCACCGTCATTTGTTAACAACAGCAAACCTGTGGTCTTGTAATCAAGACGACCAACATATTTTAAATGCTTATATTCTGGTGGCAAAAAATCATATATCGTTTTGCGACCACACTCATCACGCAAAGTTGTTAGGCAATTAACAGGCTTGTGAAACATATATAAAGCCGTTTCACCACGCTCTTGAATATTATTACCATCAACACTTACTGTGTCATCTGGTGTAACAAAATGTACAGGCGAGTCAATAACAACACCATTTATGCTGACACGCCCATCAGCAATCATCTTTTCAGCATCGCGACGCGACGCAATACCACAATCAGAAATAAATTTAGCAATTCTTATAGTCATTTTATTTTAACACCTTGGATATAGCAACGATAGATGCAACCTCTGCCCGAAGTATCGTTTTGCCTAATGATAAACTGTGCGCCCCAGCAGAATCAAGCGCGTTGAATTCAGATTCAGAAAATCCGCCTTCGGGACCAATCATAATAAATTTAGAATTAAAATCAACACCTGATGTCGTTTGTGTGTGGGCACAGCGCTCGTCCGCGAAGATAATGTTTGATAAATCTAAATCTTGAAATTTCTTTTCGGGTAAAATTTTCGGAATACTATTGCGATTTGACTGCTCGGCCGCTTCGATTACTATCTTGTGCATACGCGACCAATTTATATGATGCGCAACAGTCCGCGACATAATAACAGGCTGAAAATAAGCAACACCCATTTGAGTCGCCATATTTAACAAATCATCCATTCGCTTAATCGGTGAAAAAATTAAAGTCAAATCATTCGATGGGTCTGTGTGCGCAGTTCGTTCCAACACACGCAAAGACGCGCCATCTGGTGATAATTCTGCGCTGTATTCATTACCATCACCAAAAACCAAACACTTGGTTGTTCGCATCACACGCGTCAAGTAATGCGAAACATCGCGCCCAATCGGAATTTGCGCACCTGTAGTTATCTGAGTGTCCAGAAATATTCGCGGAATATTTTTCATTTTTTATATTTCCTGTTTTCTTATTAATTATTTTTCTGTTATAATATTAAACATTATGGCAGTAAAATTCAACTTTTTATCGGCATCGGGCAAAGGTAAAGGACTGGGGATTTTTAGTTCCAAAGCATACAAGGAACACGAACAAACCCCACAAGCACGTGAGTTTTGGTCTATTCGATGGACATTATTAATATGGATGATTGCTGCGCTGATGTTTGCGTGCGCTTTCCCAATCGAACATTTGTGGCGATATGGTTGGGGACCCGCAACAAGCAAATGGTTCTTGTTGTACTTTGAAAATATGTTGTCCAGTGGCGGATTGTCTGTGTTGGCAGAAATACCGTCTTGGATAACGCGCTGTATGCTAAGACCTGATTTTGCGTGCATTACACCACTGTTGCCGATTATTGGTTATTTCTTTCTGTCAGATGCAACAATGACAGATGAATTCAACCCACACAGCAAAGACAAATTTGATGAAAAGACTTCACGCAAGGCAAACGAAAAAGACATTATGAAAATGGCACAAAACCACAAAAACAAACTGGGACTGTTCAATGGTTTTATGATGGTGCTGGGGTATTTTAAATTCAAAGGAAAGCAAACCGCGCTTAAAATGGACGAATGTATGTCTGCGTTGCTGTTGGCGCCTGCGGGTACCGGTAAAACACAGGGTGTCGTTATTCCAACCATCTTGGAATGTGATAATGTTTCAATGATTGTAAACGACCCTAAACCAGAATTGATTTACACAACATCTGGGTACCGCTCGACAGTTGGACCTGTATTTATTATGAACTGGGCCGCACCTGACGAACCAGAAAAAGGCATCTATTACCCTGCGTGGAATCCATTATCGCCTGAAAACCTGCCACCAAACCCAGAAGGACGCAGTACTTATATACAAGTCGTTGTTAATTCTATTGTCGAAGAAAACGCAAAAGACCCACACTGGTCAAACACTGCGCGCGCCGCGTTAACAGGATTTATTAACTTTATCATTTCAAAAGTAGAACGCGCCAAGGCAAACGACTATTTCTATAACAGATTGGCAACAGGGACATTTGACGAACAAGATGCCGCAGTCTTGATGGACTATTATCTGACAATGACAACAGACCCAAATGCATATGCTGCAATGGCACTGTTGCAAAATAAGCAAATGAATATTAATAACTATGTTCATGTTGGTACATGGGGCGGACTGCCCAAGGAGTGGCATGGGGCCGAGGCTTCGATACCAATGTTCTTGGCATGGTATGTCGAAGGACAAATCAAAGTCGCACAAGACTTGGAAGAACGCAAAAACCAAGGCGACCAGATGGTTATGATGGCTGACCCAATGAAAGACTTTTTGAACGAAGCAATCAAAGAAGCACAACTGTATGCATATGACAGCGATTCTGTATCCGCACTGATTAACCTTGCAAATACACCAGATAAAGAACGTGGGTCTGTTATGTCAACAATGAATGCAGGATTAAATATTTTTAGACATCCGGCTGTCAATAAACACACCAGACATTCTGATTTACACTTTGGTGATATGCGCGGTATGGTTGACCCAACAGACGGCAAAATGAAGCCGATTACAATATATCTGGCAATGAATGTAGCAGACGCACCTGCGTTTTCGGCAATAACCAGTATGTTTATCGAATTGCTGTCTAATTACCTGATTGCAAACAAACCAGAGGCAATTAATAATGGACAAAAACTTGGCCCATACCCTGCCCTGTTCGTGTTAGACGAAATGCCAACAATGAATAAGTTAGAGGCTATTATTCGTGGGCCGGCTGTTGGTCGTGGACAAAAAGTGTCTTATCTGATTGTCGGTCAGGACATCAGTCAGATTCAAGAAAAATATGGCGACAAGGCCGCTGATACAATTATCGCAAATACAGCCGCAAAGGTTATCTTGCGCGTAAACGACCCAGCAACCGCAGAAAGATTTACACGCATGATTGGCAAAAAAAAGGTTAAAAAGAAAGAGAAAGGTCCAGACGGCAAGGATGTCGAAGTTGAAAAAGAAGAAGACTTGTTCAGCCCAATGGATTTAATGACACTGAAAACAGGAAAACAATTGGTGTTGTTCCAAGGATTCTACAACCTGCCGATTGAAGCGGATGGTGAATGGTACTTCTATCGCGAAACAGCGGTGCAAAAGGCACTGGCCGCAAAGGTTGATATGGGCGCTGCATCCCCAATTCCAGAATATATGATTCCAAAACACCATTATGCATTACGATATGCAGGAAAACCAAAGGTATATGATGCAAAAACAAAAACTGTAAAGGAATTGGTTGTCAAATAAATACCCACTAATCAAAACAAAAAAAATACCCCAAGAAATTTCCTTGGGGTGATTTGTTATTCATATTTATTATTCATAACGCAGACTGTCAATTGGATTTAGTTTTGCCGCCTTCATCGCAGGCATCACACCAGATGATAAACCAACAATTACCGCAACAGATACAGATAAGACAACCGGCCACATACTGAACGGAACATTATACCCCAGTATAAAACGACCAACACCCTGCGACAAGCCAACACCAATAATCAAACCAATCATAGAACCAATAAATGAAATCAATACAGATTCTGATAAGAATTGAATTATTATCATTTTTTCTTGCGCGCCAATTGCCTTGCGTATGCCGATTTCACGCGTACGCTCTGCAACCGATACCAACATCATATTCATAATACCAATCGCACCAACCAATAATGACACCGCAGCAATCGCAATCAATAACAACTTTAAGTATCCTGTTACAGTTGTCATCGTTTCCATAATTTGCTTCATATCCATAATTTGAAAATCATCAACTGCATCTTCTTTTAGTCTGTGCCGTTGACGCAAAAGCGCTGTCATCTGCTCTATGGCCAGATTGTTATCAGAATCTGGTAACAACTTTATCGCGACCATACCAACAGAATTCGGAAAACGCGAACCTTGTAAACGCTTTTTTAATGTGGTTATTGGAATGATTATCATATCATCTTGACTGCCCATTGCGCTGTCGCCCTTGGCCTTGGTAACGCCAACAATTACAAAGGGTGTATTTTGTATTCTAATAACTTCGCCAACTGGATTTTTAGGCAACCCTAGTTCTTCGGCTGTTTCAGGCCCAATAACCGCATGCGTAGACGCGTTGCGTACCGCAGACATATCAAAAAATGTACCATGTTCTATTTCTATATTCTGAACAATGGAATAGGCTGGATAAACACCAACCATTGATGTCCCCCAGTTCTTATTACCGTAAATCGCCTGTGCCGCACCATTTTGAACAGGAGTGACCGCCATCACATCAGGCAATTTACCGATAAATTCTGCATCTTGTATAGTCAATGTATGACGATTGCCCGTTCTGACACCCGCCTGTTGCGCAGCACCTGCGCGTATCATTATAGTATTTGTACCCAGCGATGAAAACTGATCTGTAATGGACTTTTGCACAGTTTCACCAACTGCAACCATTATAACAACCGCCATAACACCAATAATAATCCCCAGCACCGTTAAAAATGAACGGATTTTGTTACCACTTATCGATAACCAAGATTCTTTTAATATGTCATTAAATGTCATTTTTATTCCTTTGTTATAGGTTATTATCATTAAGTGGCACAGGTCCATCATAATTTATTCGACCATCACGAATGTGAATCAATCTGTCCGCATATTTTGCAATATCAAATTCGTGCGTAATCATTACAATAGTTATACCCATATCCTTGTTTAATTGCTTGAAGAACTTTAAGATTTCGTTTCCCATTTTACTGTCCAAGGCACCAGTCGGTTCGTCCGCCAATATTAACTTTGGATTACCAGCCAAGGCACGCGCAATCGCAACACGCTGTTTCATACCACCAGACAGTTGTGTCGGCAGGTATGATTCAAAACTTTCCAGACCAACACGCTTTAACATTTCACGCGCACGAAGAATACGCTCTTGCATAGGCAGACCACGATACATTAATGGCAACATTACATTATCCAGAACACTGCGCTTTGGCAGTAAATTAAACTGCTGAAAAACAAAGCCGATGTATTCATTTCTAAATATCGCTAATTCATCTGTCGTCAGACCTGTAACATCACTGTCGTAAAGTTCATATACACCAGATGTCGGTGTATCCAGCGCACCAATTATGTTCATACATGTTGATTTGCCAGAACCTGATGGCCCCATAATCGCAACAAACTCGCCCGATTTTATGGTAAAGTTTATATCAAATAAAACCTGCTGTTCACCACCCAGTTCCAGCGGAAAACTTTTGTTTATATGTTTCATCGATATGATGTTTTCTTTTGTTTTTGGCATATCTATTCTCTCGCTTCCTAAATAATGCTATTATATCATTTTATGGTTGTCGTATCAATAAAACTGCAACGGATTGTTTTCTATAAAAAATCGCCCACAATGGGGCGATTAACTAAATCAAGCACGCAAGTGTCGCACTGGTATTCTTTAACATAAACCAGCCAATACGATAATCTGTGGCATATACAGTCAACATAAACAATAACAATACACAAATTACTATTATTACATAACTTTTCTTGCCACGCATACAATAGACCGCAATATTATAGAACAAAAACAGAACATACAAATCAACCAGTATGCTTATTATCCACATAGATGTACAATTAAATGCCAATGCGTTTAAAACCAATATCAGGGGATAGATAAAAAATATTGATGCCAAACCCTTAATCGCAATTTCCCAATCGCGTTCGCCACCTGTTATTTCTGAAATCAACATCATTAGACCACCAAACACAAATAACAAGGTAACCGCCAAAACAGGAACAACTATTACAGCAGTGAATATAGCACCAACCGTAATTGTCGCACCGCCAATTAAACGAATAAGTAAAACCAAACAACCACCAAGCAAACCATATAAAAATGCACGCAACATCGATTCTTCCATATTACCATCTGCGACAATCTTGGTAAAATAGCGCTTTGGATTGGTTATTATGTTTTTAACACGCTTAAATGCGTTCTTAATTTTTTTCTTCATAATCGCACCCTCTGATTTGATTATTTATATTTTTGCTTTATAATTAGAAAAAATCAATGGAAAAATAATGATGAAAGTAGTAATTGCAGGACGCCCTAATACAGGCAAATCAACTTTGTTTAACGCGCTGACCGGTACACGCGATGCCTTGGTACACGACAGACCAGGGGTAACACGCGACACGATTTCTGGGAACTTTAAAACCCGTCCATATACGCTGTACGACACAGCAGGACTGGAACGCGCAAATTCCGGCATCGCACAGGATTCAACAAATATGGCGATAAATACAATCGCAGATGCGGACGCAATTTTGTTTGTTGTTGATGGTCGCGTGGGACTGATGGGTGATGATATAGAGTGGGCAAAACTGGTTCGCAGAAAAACACGCGCACCTGTTTTATTACTGGTCAACAAAAGCGAATCTGGTAAAAGACTGACCGAAACACACGACTTTTATAAACTAGGCTTTGGGGCACCAGTGATGATTTCCGCAGAACATAAACTGGGGTTCGATGAAATTTTTGCCTTTCTGGACGATATCGCAAATAAAAATGGCACCAACAGCCAAACACTTGAAAAAGCGCCAGACAACCGAATAAAAATCGCAATACTTGGTCAACCAAATGTTGGTAAGTCAACTTTTGTTAATCGGGTACTGGGACAATCAAGACAAATTGTTATGGATGCACCTGGGGTAACGCGTGATACTGTAAAAATCCCAACAACATTTTATGGGCGCGATATTGTTTTAATGGACACAGCCGGACTGCGTCGCAAGGCAGGTGTTACAGATGATGTCGAAACATTGTCCGCGTTAAAATCTTTGGACGCAATCGAAAAATCAGATGTTGTGATTTTAATGGTTGACGCAACAAAAAACATTGAAAATCAGGCACTGTCAATTGCTGGTCGCGTTTATAATGCGGGTAAAATATTATGTGTGGCACTGAACAAATGGGATTTAGTCGAACCACAATTGCGGGATGAAAAATTGTTGAAATTAAAACACCAATTCGCCAACTCTTTCCACCAGATTGTAAAGCCACTGATATTGGCAGTATCCGCAGAAACAGGCACTGGTGTGCAAAATATGTTTAAACGAATTTATCAACAATACGACCTGTCAACAACACAGGCACCGACCAGTTTAATTAATCGAATAATTGAACGATTGGTTGCAGAACGACAGCCACCTTTGTCGCGCCTGAAACGACCAATGAAAATCAAATTTGCAAGACAAACTGGACGTTTCCCAATGCGAATAACAATTAATGTCGGTGGCGCATCTGATATACCTGAATCATATACAAGGTACTTGCGTCGCGGTATCGCAACTGCATTACAGTGGGAACACTTGCCAGTCGTAATCGAATATCAAAAATCAGAAAATCCGTTCGATTAAAAAATATTAAAATTGCAATTATAAATATTTGCCTTGGTTTTGGTTTTTGTGTTATAATTACACAAGAACTTTAAGAGAGAGAGATTTTTGGCAAATCAAACAATAACTATTAATCGTAAAAAGTACGCGGTTGGTCTGGTATGGCAACCGATTGGCGCAGGCTTTAACGCACGCAATTATGCGCGTACTTTGTCGCACAATATTAATCGACATTTGAATTTGTACACAGAATATCGCGCAATGATTGGACTGGGGGCGCGGCGGGATGGTCTGCATGTCGGGATGATTAGTGCAGCAGCAGAAGTTATGGATGCGTTTTCAGAATATACCTCGTTTATTGCAGTGTTTCAGATTGCAAACGGGTTTTATCTGGTTGCTGCGCGAAATGGGATTATCCTGCAGGATACAATGTATGCAGACGAAAATACTGCACGCAAGGAATATGTAAAACTATCCGAAATACCTGATTGGGGGGCGCTGTTTGCACCAGATAGTTGGGGCATGCCACGCGCCATAGAACGCAATTTATCGGACTTGATGGGCGGGCACTCGCGTGCGTATCTGCGACCAATAAGTCATTTTAGAGCAGGTATTTTTTCACTGATATTATTCGGCGGATTTGTCTTGCTGTTAACTGGAATCTTTCGTGATTCAATCGTGCAATCATTGGCACCGCAACCAAAAGTCCATGAACTGGACCCAGAATTGGTGGCAGAATATAAACGCCAAATCGAAGAAAAAAACAAAGAACTGGATGCGCAATTCGAAATCCAAAAACAAACACCGCCAGAACCACTAGTTATGCCGTTTGAAAATCTGCCAGCCCCTGATGAACGCGCAGAATTGTGCTATAAAGCGATGGCTTTTCTGATGCAACCAGTTGTTGGTTGGAATCAAGTATATGTTTCATGCGAAGAAGATAGAGTTGTAACAGAATTTAAACGCACATTTGGAACATTGGTTGAATTTTATAATATCGCGTCTGAACTGATGCCTGGGGGATTTGTCGAAGAATTAAATGAAGATACTCTGCGGGTTAGCGCAACATTACCAAAGTTAGAATCTTACTCGTCACAAGATGAACGCGACCCTGATACTGTGGTTCGCGATATAACCAGTGAATTTCAAGGAATCGATACGGTTTTAAATACTCAAATCGTTGTCGATACGATTACAAACGGGGTCGATGTCGCAAATGTTAATGTCGTTGAAGTTGGTGTTGAAACAAAATTAGTGCCTGCACAATTTATGAAGGCTTTTGAAGGATTTGGAGGTGTGTATCTTATGCGCGCTTCTTGGGATGCATCGTCCCGTACTTGGAACTATGAGGTGATTATCTATGCAAAATAAGAAAAAGTTGACTTTTGGTTTTATGTTATTCGCCCTGTTGGGAATGTTACATCAATCTTGGGCCGCAGATGTCTATGTGAAATCAGCCGATGTTTATGTCGAAGATGATGGCACTGATTTCGTTGAGGATTTTTCTGCCGAGGAAGTTGCAGCAGATGCAATCGCAAACTATTCACCAGATGGTTCTTTATTTCAACAAATTACTGATTTGGAACAAGAAAAAATCTTGATGCAGTTGGAAAAAGAACGCGCACAACTGGACTTGGAACTGGACAGACTTGCAGCAGAAAAAATAAAACTGCATATGGAAATCGATACTTTGTCTGGGCGCGCAGAACAACAACAGCAAGAAATCGAAACACAAAAAGCAAAATTAGAGGCAGAGGCGGCACGCATAGAACGCGAAAAAGAATCTTGGCTGGCTGAGGCAGAAAAACCTGTGGCAACAGCACGCGCAACCGCCACGCCAATAGTTACAGAAACACCAAGTGTTGATATTACACAGAAATACAGATTGGTTAATGTTGTTGGGGCTGGAAATCAATTGCAGGCCACTGTCGAAGACCTGACAACAGGACAAACAAAACGCATAAGTGTTGGTAAAAAACTTGATGGTTTGACCGTTAAAACAATTTCTGTTTATGATGGTGTTGTATTTACTGATGCAGATGGAATTACACAGACTTTGAATGTCAGCAACGGAAACTAAGAGTATATAATGACAAAAAAGAACGATAATCTTGATATAGAAAACACATCAGATAAACCGTCCATCCCACTGGGACTGGAAAATTCTGAATCTAAGGACATTATAGACTATCTGTTTTCTAATGGGAATCGGTTGTTGACAGCAACTGGCGCTGCGCTTGAACTGCCACGCGATACCCAAGGATTATTGGCATACTTTACCGGTGGCGAAATTATTATATCACGTACCCATCGCTATGATGGGCGCGTGTTGTCTTTCTTGGATTTACTGCGCAGACGCGGACGCGTGGTTAATGCGCCGTATTATTCTGATTTGGGATTAATTTCAAATATATACAAAACACAAGAAATGCGCGCAGGCGGTGGGGCACGCTCACGCATGGATTTCGACAATCAAATGCAAAAGGACTTTGTCGATATTATCGCCAAAGCCGCATCACAAAAAGTTTCAGATGTTCATATCGAAGTAGCAGACCAAACAACAATCTATTTTCGTATAGATGGCAGTATGCAACCTGTGCTGGAATATAATTCACAATGGGGCGAATCTTTTGTGCGCGCTGCGTTCGCATCGTCAGATATGTCAAATGCAAACTATGCACAAAATGAATATCAATCTGCGCAAAAGGATGGGCGCACACCACTGCGTGGAACCAAGGATTTATACCTGCCGTCTGGGGTGCTGGGTGTTCGTATGCAGTTTAACCCAATCGCTTTTGGCAGCCGATATGTAGTTATGCGCCTGTTATACGATAACCCATCGCAGGGAATTAAGACCGAACAAGAATTCGGACCATATGAACAAAGATTGTTGGCACGTATGCGGTCGTTTCCAACAGGACTAGTGATTGTCGCAGGTCCAACAAGTTCAGGTAAATCAACGACACTGGTTCGAAATATGTCTTTGATGCTGAAAGAACGCAATTACGAAATCAATTTAATAACCGTTGAAAATCCCGTTGAACAGAAAATCTTTGGGGCACATCAGATGCCTGTCGTTAATACGACAAATGAAGAACAGCGCGAAGAAAAATATGTCGAAGCCCTGGCCGCTGCATTGCGTAGCGACCCAGACACATTGATGGTTGGTGAAATTCGCACCTTGGCCGCTGCACAGTTGACTGTGCGTGGTGCATTGTCTGGGCATAATGTCTGGACAACACTGCACGCAAACTCTGCAATGGCGGCGCTGACGCGTCTGTTGGATTTGGGAATTGAGCCTTTTAAACTAAAAGAAGAAACACTGATGCGTGGCTTGGTTTCTATGAGATTATTTAAAAAGGTTTGTCCACATTGTCGCGAACCACTGGAAAAACACCCCGAACGCGGCGCATATAAACGAACAATGGAAATGTATGGCGAACTGGGGGTGCGTCAGGCGTATCTGCGCGGTGCAGGCTGCCCACACTGTAATGGAAGCGGAACACTTGGACGCATAAAAGCCGGTGAAATCATTATTACAAACAGTGAATTTTTAAGACTCGCTTTGTCAGGTAACACAGATGGCGCAATTCGCTATTGGCTGGAAAATATGAACGGACGAACACTGAAAGAATCTGCTTCTTCGTTGATGTTGCAAGGAATAATCAGTGTCGATGAATTAGAAAGATGGGTCGGATATGTAAATGAACCTGGGGCATATTAAAAATGAATAGACTAGAACTGCTTTATGCAAAATGGGTTTTCCGAACCAGTACAGAAAAGCGTATGGCGCTGTGCCGAAAGTTGGCATCACTGCTGCGAAACGACTTTACATTGATTAATGCACTTGAACGTCTGGAAGTTGTTGAGTCTAAGAACGGAACAAAACCACATGAACCCTTTGCAATCGTTATGCGACAATGGCAATACAGTCTGGAACGCGGTATGACTTTTTCCGAGGCAACACGCGGTTGGGTGCCCCCAGAAGAAACACTGTTGGTGTCATCAGGGAATTTGTCTGATTTGGCAGTCGCGTTGGAAAATGTAGGACGCGTGGTAGAAGGAACCGGACGCATCAGACGCGCAATGGTTAGTGCAATCGCGTATCCTTTGTTTTTGCTGGCGCTGACTTTTGGTATTATAATTATGGTTGGAATATACCTGGTGCCTCCGTTGGCAGAGGTCGCAGGAAATAATGTCGTGTGGCGCGGATTGGCACGCTCTTTGGTTGTGGTGTCGGAAATATCTATAAACTATTGGTATGTGTTTATGGTTGCGTTTGCAGCCCTGATTTCGGTAATCTGGTTAAGTCTGGCAAATTGGTCCGGAAAACTGCGCGTGTTTTTTGATAAATTACCACCTTGGAATGTTTATAAAATACAAGTTTCTGTTAGTTGGTTAATGTCTTTGGCCGCGATAGTAAAAGCAGGCGGAACAATTCCCGATGCAATGCGACTGTTGGCGGATAATGCAAATAGATATTTGCGGAGTATCTTGGATGATGCACTGCACTATGTTGCAAATGGCGATAACCTGGGGGTTGCACTGACAAATACAGGGCGCAAATTCCCAGACGATGAAATAATTGGCGACTTGATTATTTATGCCGATATGAACGGATTTGATGAAAACCTGAGCAAAATCGCAAATGACTATCTGGAAGAATCAGTCAGAAAAATGGAGCGCGTTTCAAATTTATTAAACAGTATTGGTATTCTGGTTGTATCTGCAATTATTGCATGGGTTGTTCTGGGAACTTTTCAAATGCAAGACCAAATAACCGCAATACTGGGATAAATAAAAACCGCCAATGGCGGTTCTTTTCTTAGCGCGACAGCGCATTTAAACGATTTTTATGGTATGCAATACGCATATCTCTTAGATTATTCTTAAAGCGTGTAGACTTTGGGATACGGGATAACGAATCCGCACGATGCTTCTCTGATTTTAAGAATTCAAGTTCTTGTTCTGCCTTTGCCATAGATTGTTGTGCCTGCATTGTTTCTGGACTTTTATCTTGGTACCAAAAACCGCTTACACTATCATATTTTGCAGGTTGCTGTAAATCCTGAGAATCAAAACCTTCGTGCACCATTTTTTTATAGTCATATTCCAACTCTTTTGCCTCAATTTCTTTATCAGATACTTTCGGAATATAGCGGTCAGCAACAATATGATAAAATATCGCGCCACCAGACAATAGTGTAATAGCAGAAAGCAGGCACCACCTAAATTTTTCCTCGAATTTACTAATTTTAATTTTTTCTTTTTCCAGAGTATGGATTTCTTCTTCCATAGTATGGATTTCTTCTTCCATAGTATGGATTTCTTCTTTTTCCATAGTAAAATCCTTTGGTTAATAGTTTATGCTTAGATAAAATATAGCATAAAAATTCAAAAAGTCAACATACACCAATAAAAAAAAGTGTTTCTGGCTAAATTTGGCACTCCCAACGGGAATCGAACCCGTGTTACCAGAATGAGAATCTGATGTCCTAACCGCTAGACGATGGGAGCACTGTATCAAAACGCAGTTATCATACACTTATTTTTTTTACTTTTCAACACATGTTTAATATAATTTTTGTTTTTATCGTGTTTTCTGGTCTTGCCCATATTTACATTTTGCGCAAAGTTCTTGGGCCATGGTGCGTATATCAAAAGACATGCCGGTTGTTTTATCATGCCATTTTTCCGGATAATAGATTTTACCGCGTTTAATACTGTATGGAATACCATAAACCATATGCAAGTCGTGCAGTTTCTGGCGCGTGGCGCAATGCATGTGCGTGTGTATCTTTGGACAATTTGATTTTAGCTGAAAATATACAATTATGATGGCTTTGCGTTGTTTTTTTACAAAATCTGATGACATCATTTTTTCCTTTGTATGACAGTAAAATTATATTGATATTATTTTGTTATTACAAGAAAAATGTCCTGAAAAAGTAGAATCTTGGCTTTTATTATCATATACTTGCGAAGAAAAGTGTATTAAATGACTTTAAGCGAGACAGCAAAAATATTAAATGTATCTGAGAGCGCGACGCCAGAGCAAGTTTATAAGGCGTATAAGCGATTAGCAAAAAAATATCATCCCGATCTTAATAACGAGTCGGTTGAGGCAAAACAAGCATACGATAAATCACGCACTGACTTTTAACGCGCATGTATTAACCGGCATTTGGCGGTTTCTTTTATTGTCCCCCAACGAAAGCCAACTGTTAAACAGAAAATACTTTTATAAGATATACATAAAACATTTGATTTTTATTCCTGTCCGCCTACGCCAAGGCTACGGTGGACACTACTTCGCCTTTGCTACTCGCCTTGTGTGGCCCGCCACACGAAGCGTACTAGAGGCGAAGTGTGGTTGGGGTGTGCGGGCGAAACGCGAGTTGAGATGGCACATGTATTTCAAATGAAGCATTTAAAATGCATTACCACCATATTCCTTAATAATACTTGCGATATCTTTTGAAACAGCTGTTCCGACAGAGTTTCCACCATTCGCATTCGATGTTTCTGGACTGATGGAAATTCCTTTGCCTAACATATCTCCAACCAATCCATCGTTTGAACGCACAAATGGTTGAATTGCGGTAGCGATTTGTTTTTCTAAGTTTGGATTTCTAGCATTTGTATAAATAGTTACAGGGTCATGTCGCGATAATATTTCATCGTAAAAATTCGTTTTGGGAAATTTGTAAGACCTAATATATCTTCCCCCATCTTTAATCAAAAAGTCATCTAAAACTTTAATTAAATCTTTTGTGACACGAACATTCAGACTGATATGAAAACCATTCGGATTACCAGAATCAATAACAGGGGTTTCTGTATTACCGCCACAAGATCGGCACCAAGTCCAATTTTGCATTTCATGCATGTTTATATGTCTACCTTGTGGCCATTGTTTAGAACACGATGCTAAAGCATAATCAAAGGCCTCTTCAAATTCTTTTTGCGAGACATCTGTATATTCTCCATCTTGCTTGTAACGCAACATCCTGTATATCATATCCTCATCAGTCGGGCTTTCAGACCGAAGGATATTCAATATCGTTACCGTTGATAAATTTGGATGGTTTTGTTGGATAATTTCAATTAATTTGTTTTCCAGTTTTTCTCGCCCATTTGCAAAAACACTTATTTTATCCATAGGTCTGCTGGCTTTTGTGAACCAATAGTACATAGATCCATTTTGCATATAAGGGACCAGCTGAACACCAATTTCAATTAAAGATTTATTCAACTGTGCCCATTCTTCTTTTGTCAATCGCGAGTCAGGCAAACCTACGGTCTCCCCTTTGGTCAAAAAATTACTTAAATATTTTTCAAAACTTTGGCTGGCACGTTTACGCAAATTGTTATCCATAAGAATATCCTTTCTTTACCATGCGTAATTTTATCATGATATATTTGAGAAAACAACTTCTTTTCGCCCGCACACCCCAACCACACTTCGCCTCTACGAGGCTTCGTGTGGCAGGCCACACAAGGCGAGAAGCATAGGCGAAGTAGTGTCCACCGTAGCCTTGGCGTAGGCGGACAGGAATAAAAAGACCTGTTAGAGCAGATTTTCATTAGTTTTATAAGATTGTTGTTAGTTCGAAAGTGTATTCGAAGAGATAAAAAATCGAAATTCGACCTTCGAACTTGCCAAAGTCTTATGTTTCTGCTCTCTGGAATGCGCTATGTATCCTTGATAAATTATTTCCAAAAGTGTTTTTTTGCGAACGCATATCCGGAACCTGTTTTAAGATATTGTTCAAATTCCAACGCGACATCTTTGGAACTAAACGCAAAATAATTTACCAATTCCCAAGGTTTATATTCGGAAAGAATATTAATAATTGTTTATAAATTTGCAAAACACAAGACGATAGTATACAATAAACAGCATGAATCAGGGGAACGTATGCAAATAACTAATTCAAATTTTTCAAATGCAAAAAAAATACAAAAGGTGATAAGCAATATCCTTGACAAGGAAGCTGTGTTTAAAAATGGGCATTGGTCGTCTGCGGTAAATTTTGAACGTCGACTGGCCGATGATGGCTTTATTACTGCATGTCCGATTTCACACCAATATAAATTTCCTGATGGTATTACCGAGGAAGACTATGAAAAAAAAGTAATGAATAATATGTATTACCTGCATCTTTTTGAACCACTGCGTATTGAAAATCCAGAACTGTATGTCGATTATATATTCCAAGGCGCCCCAGATGCAACAGCCAAAGAGAAACAGCAATATTTAGACTTTTTGAACAGTGTAACGGGCGAATTGAATGACGAAGAAAAAAGAAAAATAATAGCGCATTTTACAAGCAACAAAAATCAGAATGTTGCATTAATGAATATGGAAAACATGGTTAACGAAATAAAAATGTTAAACCCTGTATTGCGAGATATCCCAGTTAACAATCATACAAATGCGTATGATTTGTTGATTGGTGTCACATCCAGATTTCACCCCAAAGACATTAAGTATTTTATAACACAATGTAATAAAGGGCTTGGTTGGTGGAACAAGATACACCAAGACCAAAAACTTTTTTATACTGTGCTGGATTATGCGCCAAATTTATTTATGGCCCCATCACGCATTAAACAAATTGTTAATGAAATTATTTTGCAAAAACAGAACCAATCAACCCACGAATAGAAACTTGTATTCCGAACAAAAAATGCCCCTTGTGGGCATTGTTTTATTCCTGTCCGCCTACGCCAAGGCTACGGTGGACACTACTTCGCGATAACTGCTTCGTCCGTGTGGCCTGCCACACGAAGCGTCCTAGAGGCGAAGTGTGGTTGGGGTGTGTGGGCAATTCGCGAACCGATTTGGTGGAAATAGGAAAAGGAATAGATGAGATGAAAAAGAAATTTTATTAAAATATTATCTTTCTTTTACATAAATCAAAGAATCACATTTACCAACACATTTTGCCATCGACGCCATTGGTAACCGTTTTTCCAATTTATACCCGTTGCGTATCGCTAAATTTTCTGATCTCGTATTTCCAGAACCCAGTTCCAACATTATTTTGTCAAAACCAAATTTAAACAATTCGCCTTCTAATGCCAGCAAAGCCTCGGTCATATAACCGTGTCCATTTACAGATTCAATTAACCAGTATCCTATCTCGCAAGTATTATCTTTGTCACGGAACAACCAAATTCTGCCGATTACATCATCATTACAAAAGATATGAAAACACACGCCTTTATTATCTTTTAACTGCTCTTGCCGTTTAGTCAGATATGCAATCACATCATCAGGACTTTGTATTGAAACGAAATGCTCAAGCCACCTAGTTAAAAACTCCCGATTTTGTGCAATCGCATTAAAAATCTGTTGTGCATTTTCTTTTGTTGGCGCCAACACCCGCAACACCAATCGTGGAGTTTTGATTATTTGTGGAAAATTTAATAAATGTCGCATAAATTCAACCTTTTCCTGAGAAATTATACCACAAAAATTCGAAAATGACAATTTTTTGACATTTTCTAAAACCTAACTTTCGAACTTGCCAAAGCCTTGTATTTTTGCTCTCTGGAATGCGCTATGTATCCTTGATAAATTATTTCCAAAAGTGTCGGTTTGCGAATGCGTGTCCGGAACCTGTTTTAAGATATTGTTCAAATTCCAATGCAGCGTCTTTGGAACTAAACGCAAAATAATTTACCAATTCCCAAGGTTTATATTTTGCCGTATGTATTGAATATCCTGCATTATGTTGCGTTAGTCGTTTTTTTAAATCATCAGTTTGCCCGATGTATTTTTGTTCTGGATGGGAAATGCTT
>JAFXFG010000005.1 GCA_017520675.1 Alphaproteobacteria bacterium | reverse complement strand
CTGGTGCGATAATTGTACCAACTGCAACCTTGCCAACGGCGGAATAATTTATAGGGGGACAGGTATGCGAAAAATATTGTTTTGTGTTTTGGGGTGCTTGGTGGCAGTGTGCGCACACGCGGCACAGATTGCAAATCTAGACTATGTGCACAAATTGATTCAACAAAAGTGGGATATATCTATACCAATTAAGGCAGATAATCCAATGCTGGCCGCCAATATGAAATATCTGCTGACGGCGGTTGATGTTGCAAATGAAATTTTAAATGGCGAAAAGACCACCGACTATGGCAACGGCGAATTCGCAACATTACACGCCGCCGACACAGTCGCAACAATTCAAGCAGTGGAAACATTGGTAAAAAAGAAAGTTGAATACGAATTTTCTATAACTGTTGATTTGTATCCTAAAACGAACTCTAACCTGATAGGACCAGAATTTATAACAGAGTTTAATTTTAACATTAGTGCCTCAGGTGAATTTACAGTCGATTGGGGCGACGGCACAGTTGAAACAATTGTGAAGAATAATACGACAGAAACAAATTATTCACACAACTATGTTAAAGCCGATGTGTATACAATCGGCCTTAGCGGTCAGGCAACTGCATATAGTGCAGATACTACTACAATAAAGTTTCATAGTTCTTCTGTAAATACTGTTTATCACAAAGATGCAAATGCAGAAAAAATCGTATCAATTGATGGTTCGTTGGGGGCAATATTTGGAACATTACCGGATGGCAGTCAACCACGATTTAGTGGAACTTTTTATAATGCATATAACATGACCGGTTCAATTCCCGAAAACCTATTCGCGGGTATATCTGGCGCACCATCAAGTTATATGTTCTACAGCACCTTTTATAATTGCAGTGGTTTGACTGGCGCAATCCCCGATGGATTATTCGCTGGTATATCTGGCGCACCAGCAATGTCTATGTTCCGAGAAACCTTTTGTTATTGTAGGAAATTAACATCAATCCCTGAAAACCTGTTTGGTAATATTTCTGGTACGGCAAAGAGTTATATGTTCGATAGCACATTCTCTGACTGTACATCCTTAACCGGTCCATCTGCGCGTATAAATGGGCAATACCTGTACGAAATCTGGCCAAATGCACCTTCCAGCTACGATTATGGACCATACTACGGATGTACAGGGTTGTCAGATTATTCCACAATGCCAGCGGTATGGCGGTCGTTGAATGACTAACACCAGTTTCTGTGTCAAAGCACAGAAGAAACACCGGCACCTGTCTTCCCCGCCGGTGTTTTTGTTGTCCCTGCGGGGCAAAAACTTTGTCATTCTACAGGATATACATCAGCAAAAATATACGGCAACGCGTTCTGGGGCTATGCTTTATTTCCTATGACAAGAACCTTTTCCCAATTGCCCTATTCTGTTTGCAACACAATGAAAAATTAGTTATAATAAAAATGTCTTAACAACAAAAGACAAACTAAAATTTCAAAAGGAGAAAAAACGAATGAGAGGACTTACAAACTATGTTCTTATGCCATTGACATTTATCGGTGCCCTGAACTGGGGGCTGATTGGAATCTTTGGTTTTGACCTGGTCGCATACCTTTTCGGCCCTGCAACACTGGCCAGCAACATTGTCTATGCACTGGTTGGTATTGCGGCATTGATATGGCTGATTTGGATGGTCATTGACAGACCTGTATCACGCAACGAACGTTAACCAAAACAAAAGTTTCATGTCAGCGCCCCATATAATATCTGGGGCATTTTTATTTTGTGTTTTTGCCGATAAAGTCGTCAAACTCTGCCTCTGACCAAACTGCGATTCCCAAATCCTGTGCTTTGGTTAATTTACTGCCTGCATCTGCACCAACCAAAACAAAGTCCGTTTTATTTGACACACTACCTGTAACAGTTGCGCCCATTTTTTCCAATATTTCCTTTGCCTCGTCCCGCGTATATTTTTCCAATGTCCCTGTCAAGACAACTTTTTTACCTGCCAATGGCGCATCTGACATATCAACAACATTTGTTTCCTTGACCCTTATCTGTCCCAATAAATTATCCAGCGCACTTGCATTATGAACATCGGCAAAGAAAGAAACAATTTCATCTGCCATAACATCGCCAATTCCGTCAATATTTTTCAGCCGCCACGATGGCGCATTTCGAACTGCATCAAAACTGCCCAATTCACGCGCCAATATTTTTGCAGAAACTTGACCAATTTCTGGGATTCCAATTGCGAACAACAACCTGTGCAATTCTACATCACGCGCTTTTTCAATTGCGGCATCCAAATTAGCAACCGATTTTTCCCCAAAACCTTCCATCTTTTTTATCGCTTCGCCATAATTTTTTATCAGTGTAAAGATATCTGCCGGCTCTTTTATCCAACCACGTGCGACAAAATTTTCCAATTGTTTTTCGCCCAGACCATCTATATCAAACCCCTTACGCGAAACAAAGTGTTCCAATTCACCGATTAATTGTGCCGGACACCCCAGTGTATTAACGCAACGACGCGCGACCTGACCAGATTCTTGAACAACCGCCCCACCACAGACAGGACACGTCGTCGGGAAAACAAATTCCGTTGCATTTTGTGCAAACTCTGCGACCTCTACAATTTGTGGAATAACATCACCCGCGCGTTGCACAACAACCTTGTCCCCAATTTTTATATTCAACCGCTTAATTTCATCGGCATTATGCAGTGTGGCACGCGACACAACCACACCACCAATATTTATCGGTTCTAATTCTGCAACTGGTGTTAATACCCCTGTGCGCCCCACCTGCACAGTAATATCACGCAAAGTCGTTATTGCACGTGCCGCAGGGAATTTATATGCAACCTCCCACCGGGGACTATTTGCGCGCGCGCCCATTTTTTCTTGGATTGCGATATCATTTACCTTTAACACCAACCCATCAATATCAAACGGAATATCAGGACGCATCATCATAATATCATTATAGACTGCCTGAATTTCATCCATATTATTTGCATAACGCGCATACTTCTTGGTTGTCTTAAATCCCCAAGATTCCAGCACATCAAAATATCCTGACTGGGTTGTAAATGTTCTGTCTGATATTTCACCATAGGTATAGGCAAACGCGCTAAGTTTTCTGGTGGCTGTAATTTGCGGATTCAACTGTCGCAAAGATCCTGCTGCGGCATTTCTGGGGTTTGCGAATTGCTTTTCCGATTCCGCATTCAGTGCAACAAAATCACTGCGCAACATATACACTTCCCCACGCACTTCGACCACATCTGGGAACGCACCCGACAACCTTTGCGGAATATCGGGTATTGTTTTCAAATTCTCGGTAATATCTTCACCCTCTACCCCACTGCCACGCGTCAACCCACGCACAAGAACCCCATTTTCATAGCGCGCAGCATACGAAACACCATCGACCTTTAATTCTATAAACAATTCCTTGCTGACCAGTTTATTAAACCAATCTGCAACCTCTGCCTGATTAAAGACATCTGCGATTGACAGCATCGGCACACTGTGGCGAAAAGACTTAAACTTATCAGATACTGCCGCCCCCACATGGGTTGACGCGCCATTTTGCGCCAATTGCGGATATAGTTCTTCCAGTTCCAGCGCACGCTTTTTCGCTGCATCATAAGTTGCATCATCAACAACAGGCGCATCATTTTGATGATACGCAATATCCCAATCATGCAATTTTTTTAGCAAATCTGCATGTTCCGACAAGACAAATAAATCAGGTATTTTTGACATACACAAATTATAAAAAATAAGACAAATTAACACAACAAAATAATAATAAGAATCCCCCGAATTGGGGGATTATCATTTATCTTCCAGTATTGCAATTGCAGGCAACGCGCGTCCTTCGACAAATTCCAAGAACGCCCCACCACCGGTTGAAACATAGGTTATATCACCCTTTACACCACATGCTTCCAATGCTGCAACTGTATCACCGCCACCAATTACACTAACCAACTTTCCTGCACGTGTTTGTTCTGCAATTGCATTTGCCAGCGCAAACGAACCATACGACCACACTGGTTGCCATTCTGCCATACCGACCGTACCATTCCAAATTACTGTTTCTGCCTTGCGAATTTCTGCCACATCACGCTCTGTGGTTTCCAGCCCCGCATCAATAATAACATCATCGTCTTCTATTTCCGCAAAGCCTTTATTAACGCGCACTGCATCTGCCTTAAATTCCTTTGCAACCCCCTTGTCCAGCGGCAACAAAACCCGACAATTATTATTTTTTGCAAAATCTAAAATTTCCAGCGCAGTTTCCTTTTGGTCTGCCTCAAACAAAGAATTTCCAACCTTGGCCCCCTGCGCATAATTAAAGGTTGTACCCAACGCCCCACCAATAATAAGCGTATCTGACAACTTTGCCAATGCTTTCAAGACACCAATCTTGGTTGAAACCTTACTGCCTGCAACGATTGACAACAATGGACGCTTTGGGTTTTCCATAACCTGCGACAGATTTTCAATCTCAGACGCCAACAACAAACCCGCATACGATGGCAATATTTCTGCCACACCAACAGTACTTGCATGCGCACGATGCGAAACCGCAAATGCATCATTTACAAACAAATCATACCCACGCGCCAAATCCGCTGAAAATGCAGGGTCATTTTTTTCATCTGCGCCATAAAAGCGAACATTTTCCAGCAAAACAACATCACCATCACGCATATCAGCCAAAAAATCTTTATCCAAACAATCAGGAATCAACTTTACATTCATATAATCCGCGATTGGTTGCAAAGAAAAATCCATATTTCTTTCGCCCTTTGGTCGACCACGATGTGAAACAATCACGACTCGTGCCCCCGCCCTGCGCAAGAAATCAATTGTCGGCATACTTTGTTCGATACGAAAAGCATCTGTAATTTTCCCATCAACTATTTGCACATTAAAATCATCACGCAACAAGACGTACTTTCCACGCACATCCAGATTTTCAATTGTTCTTAATTTCATTTTTTATCCTTTCCTTTATTGGCCCAAAACTTTTTCTATAATGCTGATTTATACCATACTTTTCAATTGCCTGCAAATGGGATTTTGTCGGATATCCTGCATTTTTATCCCAATCATATTGCGGGAATTGTTGTGCCAAATCACACATAATCCTGTCGCGTGTTTCCTTGGCGATAATAGACGCAGCCGCAATTGACAAAGACTTCGCATCCCCCTTTACAACAGGTTTTCCAACTAAATTCTTCGGCAATCTGTTCCCGTCTATCAAGCAATATTGTGGATTTAATCCTAATTTATTAACTGCGCGTTCCATCGCCAACATTGACGCCCATAAAATATTCAAATCATCTATCTCTGACGGGCTAGATTCTGCCACCGCCCAAACTGTATTTTGCACAATCCAATCATATGCCTGCGCCCGCTGTTTAGCAGTCATCTGCTTTGAATCACGAATAACAACCGGAATTTCAACATCACGATTTACAAAAATCACCGCTGCTGCCACCACAGGCCCACACAAAGGCCCACGTCCAGCCTCGTCAACACCTGCGACCAGATTGAATCCACTGGCAACTTCCAAAGAAAAATCAGGCAACACAATATTTTTCATTTTATTAAATCAAAGTACGCAACAAAATCTGTCGTTGTACATATTCGTCTTCACTGTTGTACAATGGCCAGTTTCCATTTGCCAATTCCTTCATTGATGTCAAAGGCTGGTTCAGGCGCGCACGATACAGCCACAAATTTGATATGACGCGCTTTATATAACTACGCGTTTCATACGCAGGAAAACTTTCAATATACAACAAAGGATCATAAGTATAGAAAGATTTTTCAAATTTAACCATTGTTCCCATACCTGCATTATATGCCGCTAACATTTTAATAATACTATTTTCTATACTTGGATGCGCCAACAAATCAACAATATATTGTTGTCCCAAGAACATATTATGTTCTGGATTATTCATATCAATCTGTGAAATATCAACTTTATTAGCCCTTGCGACTTTTTTTGCAGTACTTGGCATTAACTGCATAACACCATTTGCGCCTGCACCCGACTTTGCAGATGTTCTAAAATTACTTTCCTGTTTAGTAATTGCCAACAATAACGCCCTATCAATTGACCAACCACCCAACGGTTCCCAATCGGGCAACGGATATTGTGCAGAATATATAATATTATCATCAATTTCCAAGATTCCCCTGTCTTTCATAACACTGGCAGATTGAATTGACACGCGTGGCAACCCATATTCTGATGCCACAGAATTCACCGCGTGCAAAACCCTATCAGAAACCTTTGGTGTTATTAAATATTTTAGATACTCTTCTGCCCTATCCTTGCGTCCTATTTGCAACAAAGCCAATGCCATTTTTCCATATTTTGTTTGGCTTAGAACATCAACATCTTCATCTGTGATATTATTTTCAAAAAACTCATAGTGCGGTTGTTGTCCCAACATAGTCGCAGACAAAGCGCCATAAAAAGCCATTGGATAATTCGCTGCAACCCGCCAATACGCCTTGGCATCTTTTCGCTTTCCCGCATAGTCCGCGGCACGTCCTGCCCAAAAAGCCGCCTCTGTCTTGCGTGCATTATTAATCTGTTTTAATTCCAAAATTTGACTAAAATATTTCTGAGACTCGGCATATTTTTCTTCTTTGAAATAAATCAATCCCATTGTCCACAAACCATACTCAGACTTTTCATCTGCGGAAACAAAGCCCCATTTTTTTGCCAGTTCCATTTCACCATTTGTATAATACAAATAAGCCAAACGCCCTGCCAAGCGCCCATAATCGGATTCAGTCAATCCTTTTTTAAATTTTTTATCTTCCAAGATACCCCTTGCAACCTTTGTTGCCCCACTTCTGATTGCGCGCTTGAATTGATTTATCTTTTTTTCTACATCACCAGAATATTTTTTTGCTGTCCAATTTTCAGATTGTGCAGTTTCAATAGATTCAGACCCAGAAATCATATTTGGAATACGCGCCTTGCGCACAACGGCTTTTTTTATTTTAGCCAACTTTTCCATCCGCTGTGCCCCGGGCATATCATAATATTGTTCCATCCAGGTTTCTATTTCCTTGCCACGTGTACGATAAGTATCAGAAATATATCGCTGATACAGAATCTCATTAAACAATAACTTATCAGCAATTTGATTTTGGACTTTTATTGCCGTATTAATTTTTTCTTTATCCTGCAAAGCAAAAATCTGCTGATACAAACTAGCATCAACATCAGTTAAAATCTGTGGCAAATCGACTGCCATTGCTGCAACAGGCAAAAAAAACGCGACAAAAAAAGACAATATTTTTTTCATTTTATTCACTCAAAACAAGGAAGTCTTTGGCAACTTACACACAATTGCCCCTTCATCATCTTCTGGAATTTGGTCAATAATCTTCTTAAAATCCGCCACACGTGAAAACTTTCTGTACACCGAAGCAAAACGCACAAACGCAATCGGGTCAAGATTCAGCAAAGAATCTGACACCATCTGTCCAACTTGTGCACTTGTAACTGTATCATCTGGTGTTTCTGTTTCCAACCTACGATGAATAGAAGTTACTAATTTTTCAATTTGCTCATCCCCCACATCTCTGTTTCTGCAGGCTAATTTAATACTTCTACGCAATTTTTCTCTATCAAAAGCCTCTATTTTTCCGCTATTTTTCTTAACCATTAAATCACGCATCTGCACGCGTTCAACCGTTGTGAACTTTGCACCGCACTGTTCGCAAACCCTGCGTCGACGAATAATTGCGTCTTCTATATCTGGTCGTGAATCCGTTACACGACTATCAGTTGAATTACAATATGGGCATCTCATAATTATATACGGTAGCAATGAAATCCGATATTGGCAAGTAAATTATTACACCATAAAAATACACTTTTCAAAAAAATCAAGTGCTTTATTTAATAAATCTCATCCAAGCCCCACAAAAAAAGACATCAAAATATGATATAATCATAACACAGAAGGGAAAACAGAGAGAGATGAACAAATACCTAAATCAAATTTTGCTTGGCGACTGCATTGAAATAATGCGTGGGCTACCAGACGCCTCGGTTGATGCGGTATTTGCTGATCCTCCGTATAACTTACAACTTGGTTCCAAGACATTATATCGTCCCGAAGACCAAACTGCTGCACGTGCTGTACGCGACGAATGGGATTCGTTTGAATCCAGTGCTGACTACGACCAGTTTACACGCGCCTGGTTATCCGAATGCAAACGCATTTTAAAGCCAAATGGTTCAATGTGGACAATTGGCAGTTATCATAACATTTTTCGCGTTGGCAGTGCCCTACAAGATATGGGTTTTTGGATTTTAAATGATATAGTCTGGGTCAAGACAAATCCAATGCCAAACTTTCGTGGCACGCGTTTTACAAATGCACACGAAACACTGATATGGGCGACACCAACCAAAACAGGAAAATACACATTTAATTACGAAACAATGAAGAAATTAAACGGTGGCAAACAGATGCGTTCCGACTGGGACTTGAACATCTGCCTGGGCGAAGAGCGTCTAAAAGGCGCAGATGGCAAAAGCCTGCACAACACGCAAAAACCACTTGATTTATTACATCGTGTAATTTTGGCATCAACAAAACCAGGCGACATTATACTGGATCCATTTATGGGTTCTGGCACAACCGCTGCGGCTGCTCGCGAACTTGGCCGTCAATTTATAGGAATCGAACAAAACGAAACATATGTTACCGCCGCCCGCGAACGTATAAAAAACATAACCCCGATTGACCTAAGTAACATCGAAGTATCCAAACCAAAACGCGAAGAAATCCGCGTAGCATTCAAAGAACTAATCCAAGCCGGCTTATTATACGCAGGCCAAACACTGGTCAGCCCACATGGCGAACGCGTTATGATTACCCAAGACGGACAACTAACCCACCAATTATATGGTCGTGCATCAATTCATGTAATGGCGGCAAAACTGCAACGCAGTGTCAGTTTTAACGGCTGGGACTACTGGTCTGCCCAACGTCAAGACGGCACACTTGTTCCAATTGACGACCTGCGCAAATATGTCAGACAAATTAAATCTGATATGAAACAGGCTGCATAAAATCCTGTACCAAAGGAAGCAAAAACAATTTAAAATACACACATACATCCAGGGAGAACACCCATGAAAATTTCAATTATTGGCATTGGTTCTGTTGGTTCTGCTGTTGCGACCGCGGTATCAAACACAGGTTTGGCCCATGAAATAGTTTTATTTGACCGCGATGGCATTCGTGCACGCGCCGCCGCCGAAGACCTTGGCCACGCAGCCGCTTTTTCATACGATATAAAGATAACCGCAGTGAACACATATCGTGCAATTCGTGGCAGTGATATTGTAATTATTTCCGCAGGTGCAAACCAAAAGCCTGGACAAACCCGCACAGATTTATTAAACGCAAACGCTGCCGTCATTGGCGACATTATCCCACGCGTTATGGCAAACATTGACACCAAGACAGCAAAACTCATCATTGTAACAAACCCACTTGACGTAATGGTAATGCTGGCGCAACAATTATCAAAACTGCCCGCCAATCGTGTTATTGGCACTGGAACAATGCTAGATTCTGCACGACTTCGTACAATTCTGGCACGCCAATTATCTGTATCAACCCAGTCGATAAACGCATATGTATTGGGCGAGCATGGCGACAGCAGTATGATAAACTGGTCATCAGCATGCATTGGCGGACTGGATTTGAACACATTTTGTCGTCAGACCAAAAACACATTACCGGCCAGCACCCGCCGCACAATCGAACATCGTGTACACAACGCGGCTTACGAGATAATCCAAGGTCGTGGTGCAACCTGGGACGGCATTGCTGGTGCCGTCGCAGATTTAGTCCGCTGCATTATCAATGACGAAAACAGAATACTAACAGTATCAACAGTTGACGGCATTGGTGATAAACGGCTATCGATATCCCTGCCCCGTATTGTTGGCAGAAACGGTGTTGTTTCAACACTTATGCCAAAAATGGACACATCCGAATCGGCCGCTTTTCGTCGCAGTGGTCGCATAATAAAAAAGAATTTTGATTCCATTAAATAAAGAATCCCCGTATGGGGACTTTATTTTTTATAGCGAACATGACTGGTCATAAAACGTTTTCTATTTTTACGACTTGGAATAAAGCAACAAATTATTCGCGCCATCCATTTTGGAAACAGAGTCTTTTTAATCTTGATATCATGCTTTTGATAAATATATTGCACATTAACATCTTCTGAATTTGTAATGCGTCTGAAACCCTCATTATCGTTATAGTCCATCAAGACTTTATCAATAAACACAGGCGTATAAAACTTTGTATAAGTCAAAATCAAATCATAATCAACCCAACGACGAATATTCAAATCAAAGCCACCAAATTCATCAACCAAAGACCTGTGATGACAGAAAACCCCCATATCAATATAATTACCACGACATAATTCTTGATAATCAAACGAATGTCCCAAAGTTCCACCAGCTTTTAAGAACTGCATCTTTGCATAAAAAGTTTTTGTCGTTGGATTTTTCCGAATCGCATCTGCAAAGGCTTCTAAAAAATTCGTTCGAACGCTATTGTCTGTATCCGCATATGCAATCCAATCATTTTTCGCCAATCGCAAGCCCATATTTCTGGCTACACAAACACCTGCATTATTTAATATTTTATAATAAACAATTTTTCCCAGATTTAATTCATTTTGATATTTTTGTTTAATCAAATCCTCTGTATTATCAGTTGAGCCATCATCAATAATCACCAATTCAAAATCTTCATACGACTGATTCAACAAACACGTAATTGCATTATCAATACAAAATCCGCGATTAAAAGTCGGCATAATAACAGAAAATTTTATCATCAAGACCCCATTTAAACTTTACTCATATATAGACTAGAACATCCTGACTATTTAAGCAAGAAGTAATTAAGAACAAATCCTTAAAACAAAAAAAACGGGGAACGAATCCCCATTTTTTTACATTTTTATAGCCGTAGTAGTAGTAACGGGTTCTGCATACTTTTCACAAAAAGTGCCCTTAAACGTGGATTTAGTGGTCGTTCTACTACCACCACCGCCCAAGACAGAAATTCCACCACCTTGAATACAACCATTACCACCAATATCAACCAAACCACCACCAGAACTGCAGTTCGACGAGGCAGTATCATAAATCTTTGATGCCTCGGAACACATATTCGTAACCGTTGTCAATGTACAAGTATTATTAGCTGATGAATACACAGCTGTCATAACCATCGAACCAATTTCATGTCCATTACCATCTGTTTGCAAAAATTCACCATGACCAGACTGTTGTGCCGCAGCCAAATCAGCCGCCTTAACCCCAGGAATCACATACCGCAATGAATATACCGAATTTTGACCATCTTTGGTTCCTGTATTCATCAAACCAACATCAGCCTCATTTTTAAAAATATTATCCACCCTATTAACACCATACTCTGTACAAACCGCATTACCACTCCCCCTACTATACTTCAGACATTCCGGTCCCGAAGAAGCCATTGAGGCACACAAAACGGATTTGACAGCATCATCATATGCCTCTACAGCCTTACCGACTAATTCATTATACTTTTTATTATAATTTTTATTTGCTTGATCTAATCCTGCAGAAATCAATGCAAGAATCGGTGCATCTAATAAATTAGGAAATCGTGCGGTCGACTTCTCGTTTTTTCCTGTTATCTGTCGCATATCGCGCCCGCTTATACACATTTGAATATCTGGATCCTGTGTCAACAATGCTATTTTTTGATTAATTTTATTAGATGCAGACTGCAAAGCCGACACAACGCGATTCGCTATGGGGTCTGTCGAATTTAAATTATCTTGATAATCTTGAATATTAACTTCATACATACCAAACTTGATATTGTCATCCGTAGATTCAGGCTTGCTAATTCTAACATTACCAAACGAAATCAACCCTTCTATAACATGATTCCCGTCTTTATTAACATAACTGGATAAGCTTTCTGTTCCGATATACTTATCATCTGTAAAAGCATCGCAATCCTCGCCACTACCACAAATTTCAATTACCTTTTCGTTCACCTTATTTTTACAATGTTCCAAGAAACTATTATCAATATTCAGCATAATTCCCTGAACCATATTAGCCAATTCTTCGTATACTGCATTTCCTGAGATATTTGTTTCGCCATATTTTTTCTGACAACCTGTTAATTTATCATATGGGCACATTCTCATAAT
>JAFXFG010000004.1 GCA_017520675.1 Alphaproteobacteria bacterium | reverse complement strand
CTAATTATTCCGCCGTTGGCAGGGTTGGTGTTGGTGCGTTAAGCGTACCAGTTACAGTATAAGTTCCCGCCATTGTCTGATTCGCGGATGCCGATGTGTCAACCTTAGATGATACGGCGGTTGCGATTTGGGATGCGATTTGTTGCTGGACATATTCGGTTGATGGAATGTTCGCCATTGCCGATATTGGCGCGCAGATTAAGAAAATTGTTAAAAGTTTTTTATGCATTTTTAGCCCCCCCTGTAACCTGTTATTTATTAATTTTTTTGTTAAAAAACCGCGATGAAAATCAGCGGTCGGGGAGTTCGTAAATCAGTTTATCAATGATTCTGTCCGCTTTCGGGTTACCCCTGTTGTATGGCGGACAGCCCCCCGACTTATTCAGTCAGGGCATAATCAAGATAGCGATGCAAATACGGAGATTTTTCACCACTTGGATTACGACACATAATACATGCGTGTACATATTTGCATCGGATAAACTAGGCCTACGACAGCCCCGAACCAGATTCCCATCTGGTTCATTTTGAATTATATCAGTATTGTGGATTTATTGCAATTTAAAATTTATGATTTCCGATTTGTAATGCGCATCGTGTTCGTGTGCGCCAGTGCAATCGCAATCGCGTCCGCTTCGTCCGCAGTTTTGGGCTTCACAGTGGGCAATAATATCTTTACCATCTTGTCAATCGCAGATTTGTCTGCGTGCCCTGCCCCAGTTAGCGCTTTTTTTATCTTGTTCGGTTCGTATTCAAATATTGGAATATCATTGTTCGCAACCGCAAGTATCGCAGATGCACGCGCCTGTCCCAATATTAATGTAGTCTTGGGGTTTTGGTTCACAAATATAATCTCTATACTACATTCGTCAGGTTGAAAAGTATGACATATATCGTCCAGACTACGAAAAATATCCAGCAAACGCGCAGACATTTCTTGCTTTGGATTCGGCAAAATCACACCGCTGGCAATGTATTTGCGCACAGACCCCGCAGTGTCAATCACTGCCCAGCCTGTATGTAATAATCCAGGGTCAATACCCAATACACGTCGCGTCATTTTCTGAAACTTATTTTGCTGACCGCATCATAGCCAAAGTACTTGTTAATGCGAGTTATTATTTCATCCCGTTGATAAGACAACTGTAATGCATAGGCCGGATTCGTTGGACGAATCACTACATTAAAGGTGTTATCACGATTCTTTTTTATCGCAGCCAATGATGCAACAGATGCGATATCTGTGCCCATAATATCAGCCCAACGCGCCTGTAAGTCTGAATCGGATGCACGAACGCCAAAAATACGTATCAATCCACCCAGCGCACCAGCAATCGTTTGCGGGCGCGAATAGCGACTGTCTATCTTCTTAGTTTGGTTTGACATATACGTATTCTTTCGGCATTAAGATAAACATTTGACCCTGGGCATGTTGGCCTTGGGCGAATTTGTAAGCCTGGTCCCCCTTGCCAAAGAAAATGTCTGCACGAATCCAACCGCGAATTGCACTGCCTGTGTCCTGGGCAATCATTAGTCTGCGGAATGGACGACCGTCTGATAAATTCGTATTTACATAAACAGGCAAGCCCAATGTGTATAATGTGTTATCCATCGCAATACTGCGTATCTTGGACAATGGCGTACCCATCGCACCAATCACATCAGGTGGAACAGATTCATAAAAATATACATAACGCGGATTCTTGTATATCACATCACGCGCAAGTTTTGGATTGGCTTTTAGGTGTTGCCAGACAGCCTCGGACGAATAGCCACCAGATGGACGAATTCCACGATTGCGCAGTTCTTCGCCAATCGACTTGAACGGCATATCATTTACAGCAGAAAAATTCAATTTTACATCAGTGCCATCTTCTAGTCTAAGATTGCCAGAGCCCTGGATTTGAATATTCTGAACATCAACAATGTTCGCCCAATATAAAACACGACCTATTTTTTTCTCTACTATATCTTTCTTGGGAACGCCCTTGTACTGACGGCCATCTGTTGGCAATGCCATCAGCGGTTCGTTGCACTGCTCTGTCTGTGTGCGGCACGCAGGAATCACAGGCGAATAATAGCCAGTGTATGTCCCCTTGTCCCCGCCACGTTCATTAAATATCTGATAGGGCTGAAAATGTGATTCAAACCATGCGCGTACAGTCGCAATATCGGCCGATGCAGATGGTAACATGCGACACTTTTCTGCAAATAACTCCCTATCAGGAATAACACGACCGGCATATTGAATTTGCGCCTTGCACGAATTGCGAAATGCCTGCAGTGCATAACGAACATCGTCATCACGCCAACCAGGTAATTCAGAATAACTTACGCGACGAAAATTCGATGGCAATACAGAATTATCCCCAGAAACAGTCGGCGCCGATACATCACACGACGCCAAAGCAAATGCACATAAAATTCCAGCCAACGAATGTACTATTACTTTTTTTTCAAAAATTCGCATTTTTTCTTACCCCACCCACTTGTAAAACAATTTTATAATGCTATATTAACATAAAATGCGGACCAAAGTCCAGACTTTACATTCGCCAAAATCAAAGGAGATATAATTATGGCAAAATTTAATATCATTTCACAATTCTTGAAAGACTTTTCATTCGAAAGCCCAAATGTTCCTGAATTATTTTTCAAATCAGACAATGGTCAGGCAAAACTAGAAATCAATATAGATATTCAAATCAAGGGCGCAGAAAATAACTTGTTTATGGTTGACTTGATTATCAAAGCACACTCTAAACTGGAAAAAGACGATAAATCTATCTTCTTAATCGAATCTACTTATTCCGGATTGGTGCAAATGGAAGAAGAAAAAGACGAAGAAGTCAAAAAACGCACTTTGTTAATCGATGTTCCAACACTGTTGTTCCCAGCCGTTCGTGCACTTATCACCAGAACAACATCTGAATCAGGATTCCCAACATTTACTATGCAACCTGTGGACTTTGCACAGTTGTACGAACAGAAGAATGCAAAATAATAAAAAAATGTATTCAAACAAAAAAATCCCGTTTGGGATTTTTTTTATTTGCCATAAAGAAAATCTTCGTTTCGTGATAACTTTATTATCGCGTCCATATCATCGTCGTCTGCGGTACGCTGACGCTTGGTCTTGCCACAAATTTCACACCGATGCGTTATTACAAAACGCACACCATCTGGTGCAACAGAAATCGGACGCATCATTCCACCACAGGTCGCCGCCCGATCGCCCGGATTTTCATCAACATGGCGCGACCATAAGCAATGTGGACAATAATTAGTATAGCCATTACCACGAACAACTGCGCCACAATGGGCGCAGTTAAAATCTTCGACTGTTTTTGTGAAGCCTTTCATTATATTCCCAATGCGTTGCGATACATCTGTGTCAATTCGTCTGCTTCGTCCAGTTCATCTGGGTCAAGTTTGCGCAGACGTATCATCTGACGAATGTATTTCGGGTCAAAACCTGCGGATTTAGCCTCGCTATAAATCTCTTTAATATCAGCGGCGATTGCGGCTGTATCTTCGTTTAATTTTTCAATTCTTTCAATAATGCTTAATAATTGTTGATTATCGATTGCACCATGATTTGCTTGTTTCATCATCTAATTCCCCTTGTTTATTTACTTTTTTTATGATATATCATAATTCGAAAAAATCAAGAAAAACAATTTAAAAAATCAAAGGGTATAATATGAACAAGTTCACAAAAATTACTGCTTCCATTGGTCCAAAATGCGAAGACCGCGAAACACTAACCCGTATGATTCAAGCCGGTGTTAATGTATGTCGCTTGAATTTTAGCCACGATACAGGCGACGCACAGGGTAAGAAAATAGACCTTATTCGCAAAATTTCCACAGAACTAAATACGCCTGTCGCAATTATGATTGACTTGCAAGGCCCCAAACATCGTATAGGTAACTTTGAAACCGAAGAAAAATACCCGCTGGAAATTGGACAAAAATTTACCTTTGATTCAAACCCAGCACCAGGGGATGCAACACGCGTATACCTGCCAGATACAGATGTGCTGGCTTCGTTGCGCGTGGGGGACAGAATATTGCTGAATGATGGAAAAATCGAAATGAAGGTCGAATCCGCTGCACCAGATAAGGTTGACACAACTGTTGTGCGCGGTAATGAAATCTGGTCCAGACGCGGATTTAATTTGCCTGATACAGAAATCGATACATCTGTGCTGACAAAAAAAGACCGCGAAGATTTAGAATATGCAATCACAAAAAAACCAGATTATGTCGCAATTTCATTTGTGCAAAAACCAGAAGATGTCGCAGAAGTACGCGACTTTATAACCCAACGCACATCACATCCTATTAAAATTATCGCAAAAATAGAACGACCAAATGCAGTTGACCGTATTACTGATATTGCGGCCGCAGCAGACGGTATTATGATTGCACGTGGCGATTTAGCCGTCGAAGTACCTTATGCAGAAGTGCCGGCTATTTCGCGCCATATAATTCGTGAATGCAGAAAAATGAACCGCCCTGTTATTGTCGCAACACAAATGCTGGGGACAATGATTAACAGCGAATTCCCAACACGCGCAGAAATTACAGATGTTTCAAATGCTGCGTATTTGCGCGCAGATTCTACGATGACCAGCGAAGAAACAACAATGGGGATTAACCCAGTTAATGTTATCGATACTATGTACAACATATTGGCATATGCGGACTGCGATGCAATTACAAACCCATACGATTGGTCGCGTGTAGAACACCTGCCAGAGAACGATTGGTCGCGTTCTGTTGCGTCAATGGCGTATCTAAACAAGGCATCTGCAATCGTTGTATTTGCACGCGATACAATTACAGCAACCCAGATTTCATGTAGAAAACCCGATATTCCAATTATCGCAGTATGTAATGAATCTGTAATTGCAAATCAGTTATGTCTGGTACGCGGAATTTGCCCAATATACGATACAGAACTGTTTGGTATGCGCGATGCATTTAATTCTGCACGCAAGTTTAATATCAATTCAGGAAAACTGGTTATTGTTGATGAAGATAAAATTAGCCTGCGAACACTGGATTAAAAAATCGCCCAATTGGGCGATTTTTTATTCTGTTATATTATTTAATTCTGTACGGACAGTCGATAGCGCGCGGGCGCGTTCTTCGATTAATCCATTCATATTCGCCTTGGTCAATTGGGCGGCATAATGTATTGAATTCGCAAATGACAAAGCATCACTGTTGCCATGGGTCTTGACCGCGAATCCACGCAATCCCAAAAATGTCGCACCAGCGTACGAACGCGGGTCTATTTTATGCTTTAACCGCTTGAATACATGCACCAAGAAAAATGCACCGATTATCGCCAGAACAGATTTCTTGAAATTTTCAACAATTACGCGCTTGATTAATTTTGCGGTACCTTCAACGGTCTTTAACACAATATTACCTGTGAAACCATCGGTAACAACAACCTGAACCTTGCCGGCACTGATATCGTTCGCCTCTACAAAACCGATATAGTCATAAGGTAATTTCTCTTTGTTGGCTGTCAAAACTTTGTTCAGACGAACCAGTGTTTCGTTACCCTTGGTTTCTTCGGAACCAATGTTCAAGACACCAAGTTTGGGTTTTGGCATTTTTCCAATAACTTCGGCATAGACACTGCCCAGAACGGCAAAGTCAAATAAAATTCCTTCATCACAATGAACATTTGCCCCCAGGTCAAGCACAACAACACGACTGTCCCCAGCACCAGATGGCAACATCGTGGTTATCGCAGGACGCGAAATACCGTCAATGGTCTTTAACGCAAGTTTAGATAAAGACATCAAAATACCGGTATTTCCCGCACTAATCACAGCCGACGATTTACCTTCGCGGACATCTTTTATCGCCATATACATAGATGTGTCCTGTGCGTGGCGCAAGACATCCATAACTTTGTCTGTGCCTTTGATAGAGTTTGGGGCGTGTACCACCTCGCAATTACGGGAAACACGTGGGTATTTACCCAGCAATTTACGCAAAACTTTTTCATCACCAAACAGGCGAAAAAATACAGATTCTTCGCCGTACTGGTATAAATATTGATTAACACCACCCAGCGCTGCATTTGGACCTTTGTCGCCGCCCATGGTGTCAATCGATATAATCTTTTTTTCTTCTGTCATCGTATTTAATAAAAAAGCAGAAAGGCACATTTAATGCGCCCTGCTTCTGCCTTAATCGTTTTTTATTATTATATTATTTTGCACCGCATGCAGGGCAAACATGATGTGGACGTTTCTTTTCACCGCATGTTTTGCATACACCACATGGCATTACAGACAATGCATCATGTGAACGACGTTGTGCAGAGCGTGCTTTACTTGTTTTACTTTTTGGCGTTGCCATTTTTTTATCCTTTTTATTTTATAACTGTCCTATTTTATTCAAATCATTACGATTTGCAAGGAAAACTTTATGTCCGCCCAGATTTAACTGGGCGGATGTGTTTTTAGATGTCCAACAACTGCTGTTGACCGTTGCCTTCGCGTGCCAAACGTTCTGCTTTTTCTTCTTCTTTGGCAATTTCACGAACACGACGAACATAGGCACCTGTACCAACTGGAATCAAACGACCAACAATCAAGTTTTCGTTGATACCAACCAGTTTATCAGTCGAACCACTTATCGCGGCATCAACCAGAACCTTGGTCGTCTGTTGGAACGATGCGTTAGAGATAAATGAACGAGATGTCAATGACGCGCGGGTCAAACCAACCAAAACCTGAGAGGCTTCGGCAATTTTGCCACCTTCGCGTGCAACACGTGCATTTTCTTCGTCAAAGTCAACCCTGTCAACAACAGCACCAATCAAGAAGCCTGTGTCGCCCGGATTTGTTATCTCTACACGACGGGTCATTTCACGAATAACAATTTCAATATGCTTGTCATTGATAATCGCGCCTTGCAGACGATAAACCTGCTGGATTTGATCAACCATAAATGTTGCCAATGCCTTTTGACCCAAAATACGCAAGATATCTTGTGGGACTGGATCGCCATCAACCAATTTGTCAGCCTTGCGAACAAAATCACCACTGCGAACCAACAGGTTTGTACCCTTGGGCACTGCATATTCAACAGGCGCTGTGCCGTCAGTCGGTTCAATGCGGATTATTATCTTGGACTTAGAATCTTCTAGGTCAACTGTACCATCGATTTCAGCCAACAAGGCAGGATTTGTTGGACGACGAACTTCCAACAATTCGTTAACACGTGGCAGACCACCAGTAATGTCGCCTGTACGCTTTGCCTGAACAGGTATGCGCGCCAAAATATCACCCGCAACAACCTTGTCACCATTGGCAACATTCAATACTGAGTATATAGGCAACAGATATTCTGCAATCTTCTTGCCACCCAGATTGATAACATTACCCTTGGCATCAACCAATGTGATTGCTGGCTTTAATGCCTTTTTGGTGTTTGTTTTCCAATTTATAACCTTGCGAGAAACGATACCTGTCATAGAATCAACTTCTTCTTGGTATGAAACATTTTCAATCAAGTCATTAAAGTTAACAATACCGTCTTTTTCCGCAATAATTGTGTTGGAATATGGATCCCATTCTGCAACCTTGGCACCCTTTTCAACTGTGTCGCCATCGTTCACAATCAACATTGATGCATATGGCAGGTTGCTGCTGAACAGTTCTTTGTCGCCTTCGTCAACAACAGTTAATTTTCCATTGCGACTTAATACAACAATACGACCTGCACTGTTCTTAATCGTATCCACACCAGATAATTTTATGCGACCCGCAACAGGAACTTCGATAAAGTGGCTTTCCGCACCACCAGATGCAATACCACCAATGTGGAAGGTACGCAATGTCAACTGCGTTCCAGGTTCACCAATAGACTGACCCGCAATAACACCAACCGCTTCGCCAACATGAACCAACGCATTACGCGACAAATCCATACCATAGCATTTCGCACACAAACCATCCGAACAACATGTCAGAACACTGCGTACATCAACACTTGGCAAACCAGATTCATTAATTGTCTTGGCAGCGGCCTTGGTAATTAATTCGCCAGCAGGTACAATGACTTCTTTGCTGATTGGATGAACAATGTCATGTGCTGCTGTGCGTCCCAATACAACATCACCCAGTGGAACAGACAGTGTTGAACCCTGATATACAGGTTTGGCAGTAATGAATTCTGTCGTGCCGCAATCGTGTTCTGTAATAACTGTGTTCTGTGCCAATTCAACCAGACGACGGGTTAGATATCCAGCCTCGGCCGTTTTAAGCGCAGTGTCCGACATACCTTTACGCGCACCGTGGGTTGATGTAAAGTACTCTGACATGGTCAGACCTTCTTTAAAGTTCGAAATAATTGGAACTTCGATAATAGAACCGTCTGGTTTCTGCATCATACCACGCATACCAGCCAACTGCTGAATCTGACGCTTGGAACCACGGGCTTCGGATAAAGCCATCATGTAAATTGAATTCCAATTGTCGCCATTGCTCTTGCCCAATGCAGCGTACGCCATATCACCCAATTTGTCGGTTGTGCCATGCCACAAGTCAATCAACTTGTTATAACGTTCGCCACCCGACAACAAACCGTTTTGATATTGTTCTTCAATTTCTTCTGCGGCTTTTTCAGATTGGGCAATGATGTCTTTCTTTTCTGATGGAATAACGATGTCGTCATAACCAATCGAAATACCACTGCGTGCAGCCTGTTCAAAGCCAGTGTCTTTCAATGCGTCTGCAAGTAAAATCATCGCTTTGTCGCCACAACGTTCATATGTTGTTGCCAATAATGACTTAATCGCACTGCGTGGCATAACCTTGTTAACCAAATCAAATGGCATATTTTCTGAATCAGGCAACAATTCACCCAATATCATACGACCCGCTGTTGTCTGATAGGTCTTGCCCTTGATACGCGCAACAATTGGTGTATGTAATGTAATTGTCTTGTTTTCTAATGCCAATTTCACTTCGTCCATATTCGCAAAACGTGGCGACTTTTCATTGTGTTCACCATTAATCAATGAAATGTAGTAAACACCCAAAACCATGTCTTGTGATGGAACAATCATAGGCGCACCGTTCGCAGGCGACAATACGTTATTCGATGATAACATTAATGTGCGCGCTTCCAGTTGTGCTTCTAATGAAATTGGAACGTGTACAGACATCTGGTCGCCGTCAAAGTCAGCATTAAAGCCAGAACATACCAATGGATGCAGACGGATTGCCTTGCCCTCGATTAATACAGGCTCAAACGCCAATAACGACAAACGGTGCAACGATGGTGCACGATTTAACAATACAGGATGTTCGTAAATAACGTTTTCCAAAATTTCCCACACAACATCTTCGCCGTTTTCAACCATTCTGCGGGCTGTTTTTAATGTGTTTGCGTAATCACCAGCCAATAAACGCGCGAAAACAAATGGCTTAAATAATTCAAGCGCCATCGTCTTGGGCAAACCAACCTGATGCAATTTCAATGTTGGACCAGACACAATAACAGAACGCCCAGAGTAGTCAACACGTTTACCCAACATATTCATACGGAAACGGCCAGACTTACCGCGCAAAGAATCAGATAATGATTTCAATGGACGACGATTCTGAGACACCATTGGACGGGCCTTGTGCGCGTTATCAAACAGTGAATCAACCGCTTCTTGTAACATACGCTTTTCATTGCGTACAATGATGTCTGGTGCGTGCATTTCCATAAAACGCTTTAAACGATTGTTACGGATAATGACACGACGATACAAATCGTTCAAGTCAGATGCCGCAACATGTCCAGCATCAAGTGTAACCAATGGACGCATATCTGGTGGAATTACAGGTATGATATCCGGCAACATCCAAGATGGGTCTGTCTTAGAATCTAAAAATGCTTCGACCAATTTTAACTGCTTGATTAATGATTTACGTTTGGTTTCTGATTTTGTTTCAGATAATTCCGCACGCAAACGAGTGCGTTCATCACCCATATCCAGATTAGATATTATCGCACGAATACCTTCGGCACCAATACCAACACGAAATGCATCAGCACCAAATTCTTCAACCGCAGCCTGATATTCGTCTTCGCTGATAACATCGTATTGTTTCAGATTAGTCAATCCTGGTTCAATTACAATGTAGGCATCATAGGAAATAACCTGTTCCAATTTCTTTTGTGGCAGATTATTTAATAATGTGGCGATTTTACCTTCACGCAAAAACCAAGTATGCGCAACAGGCATCGCAAGTTTAATGTGCCCCATACGTTCACGACGAACCGAGGCAGATCCAACCTCTACCCCACAACGTTCGCAAACAACACCACGATACTTTATTCTTTTGTATTTACCACAGGCACATTCATAATCTTTGACTGGACCAAAAATTTGCTGACAAAACAGACCTTCGGCCTCTGGCTTCATTGAATGATAGTTAATGGTTTCTGGTTTTTTAACTTCACCATGGGACCAAGATAAAATTTCTTCGGGGGACGCAATCGTAATACGCAGGGCATCAAACTGCTCTTTGTTTTCAATTTGTCCAAATATCTTTTGCAACATATTGCTCATTATATTTTGCTCCTTTCAGTCGCTTAAAAAGTTGTTAGTGGTTAGTAGTTAGGGCGTTTCCCCAAGTCGTATTTTGAACAACCCGGGGAAATTCTTAACCACTAATCAATTTTTTTTGGTGTCATCGCTAAGCCCAACCCGCGCAATTCACGTACAAGTACGTTAAATGCCTCAGGCGTGCCAGTTTGGATGTCGTTGCTGCCATTGATGATGGATTCATACATCTTGTTACGGCCAGTAATGTCGTCAGACTTAACCGTCAACATTTCACGCAACAAGTGTGCAGCACCATGGGCTTCAAGTGCCCAAACTTCCATTTCACCCAAACGCTGACCACCCATATGGGCCTTACCAGACAATGGCTGTTGTGTTACTAATGAATAATTACCAACAGAACGTGCGTGAATCTTTTCATCAACAAAGTGATGCAGTTTCAGCATGTACATAACACCAACAGTTACAGGACGGGCAAACTTTTCGCCAGTCATACCGTCATACAAATCAAACTGACCTGTTTCTGGCAGACCTGCCATCTTTAACATATCACGAATGTCCTCGGCAGTGGCACCGTCAAATGTAGGCGTCGCCATCGGCACACCATCACGCAATAACGCAGCCTGTGCACGCACATCCGTATCTGTCATCTTTTCCAACTTGTCCGCTGTTTCTTTGCCGTAAACCTTGCCCATTACGGAACGCAAATCGTCTGTAACAGCACGTTTGGCCTTGACTTCGTCCAAAACAGCACCAATCTGGGCACCTAGTGTGCGCGCAGCCATACCAAGGTGGGTTTCCAATATCTGACCAATATTCATACGCGATGGCACACCCAACGGATTCAACACAATGTCAACCGGTGTCCCGTCTGGTAAATATGGCATATCTTCAACAGGCACAACCTTGGATACAATACCCTTGTTTCCATGGCGACCCGCCATTTTGTCCCCAGGCTGTAATTTCATCTTGTGCGCAATGTACACTTTTACTTCTTTTAACACACCCGCATTCAATGAGTTACTCTCTGTTGCCTTGGAAACTTCTGCATCAGCCTTTTCATTTAACTGCTTTAACTTTATCAAGTGTTGTTCACGCAGTTCTTCAATCTTGGTCTGGGCTTCTTTATCAGAAACAACCAATTTCTTTAAGTCTGATGGACGAATGCCTTCGAATACTTCTGCAGTCAATTTCTTGCCAATAAATGGCTTTAAACTGCCAGTACCAGAATCAATAACCATATTTTCAGCAATCTGGAATACTTGATCCGCAAAGCCTTTTTCTATAATCGCAATTTCTTCTTCACGATCTTTGTTGATGGCTTCGATTTTTTGCAGTTCAATCATTTGAGTGCGTTCGTCTTTCTTGACACCATGACGCGTCAAAACATTCACACCAATAACTGTACCTTCTTCGTTTGGACCAACACGCAGTGATGTGTCTTTTACATTCAATGCTTTTTCACCAAAGATATTACGCAACAAGGCTTCTTCTGGGGTTAACAATGTTTCTGACTTTGGTGTTACACGACCAACCAAAATGTCGCCCTGCTTCACGCGCGCGCCAACATAGATAATACCAGATTCGTCCAGATTCTTTAAGGCTTCTTCACCAACGTTTGGTATGTCGCGGGTTAGCGCCTCTGGCCCCAATTGGGTATCACGAACCTTGAATTCTTTTTCTACGATTTTTACAGATGTAAATACATCATCACGCGAAATCTTTTCAGAAATCACAATTGAATCTTCGTAGTTATATCCACGCCATGGCATAAAGGCAACCAATACATTGCGACCCAGTGCCAAATCACCATAGTTCATCGATGAACCGTCCGCAATAATGTCGCCCGCAGAAATACGATCGCCAACCTTGACCAATGGTTTTTGGTGAATAATCGTTTCACTGTTGGAACGTTCGAACTTTTCCAGGTTGTAAATATCTACACCTGTTACAACATTGCGACTGTTCATACATTTAACCACAATGCGGTTCGCGTCAACAGATTCAACAATACCACTGTGTTTCGCAACCTTACCAGTGCGGGAATCACGCGCAACTTCACGTTCAATACCTGTACCAACTAATGGTGCCTGAACACGCAATAGCGGAACAGCCTGACGTTGCATGTTTGAACCCATCAAAGCACGGTTCGCGTCGTCGTTTTCAACGAATGGTATCAAACCAGTTGCAATCGATACCACCTGACGTGGTTCTACGTCGATTAAGTCGATTTCTTCTTTTGGAACCATGGTAAATTCACCATCAACACGCGCCGTTACCATATCTTCGGCCAAGACACCTGCGCTTGTTGTCGGGGTGTTACCCTGTGCAATTTTGTGCCCCAGTTCTTCATCAGCAGTCAAATATATCATCTTGTCTGTGATGCGACTGTTTTCAACAACATAGTACGGTGTTTCAATGAAACCATATGGATTTACACGCGCATATGATGCCATGTGATTAATCAAACCAATATTTGCACCTTCGGGGGTGTGAATTGGACACAGACGACCATAGTGCGTTGGATGAACGTCGCGGACATCAATCCCTGCGCGTTCACGATTCAATCCACCAGGTCCTAATGCAGAAATACGACGCTTGTGCTCTAATTCTGACAATGGATTGTACGCGTCCATAAACTGCGATAACTGCGATGTACCCAAGAATTCAGATATCAAGGACATCAATGGCTTTACATTGATAACATCCTGGGGTTGCATATTCGCAATGTTTGGCGATGATAGGCTTTCGCGAACCAAACGTTCAATGCGAACCATACCTGTGCGGAAATTCTGTTCCAGCAATTCACCAACTGTGCGAACACGACGATTGGACAGGTTGTCAATATCATCAACAGTATCTTTGCGGTCAATAATGTTTGTTAATGTCTTTAATACCGCCAAGAAGTCCGCCTTGGTCAATAAACGTTCGTCTTCTGGTTTCTTGCCAGAGTCGATTTTTAGACGCTTGTTCATTTTGAAACGACCAACAGCAGACAAATCATAATATGTCGCTTCGAAGCCTTGACGCATAAACAGATTTATTGCCGCTTCTAGTGTTGGACGTTCGCCAGGACGAATGATGTTGTATATTTCAATTAATGCTTCTTCACGATTTGTTGTTTTGTCTGCCATCAATGTATTACGCATATGCGCAGTAATAGTGGCATTATCAATGGAAATCAAACTGATTTCTTTGATGTTCATTTTGTCCAAATCGTTCAAGACTTCTTCGGTTATTTCTGTACCAGCTGGGAAAACAACTTCTTCGCCATTTGTTACAGCATCAAACAAATATTCGCCGACCAAAGATTCTGGTAAGATTCCAAATTTCTTGGACGCGTCCATAATCTTTTTCATACGCTTTGCATTTAATCTGTCGCCCTTGGATGCCAAAACCGCTTTGTCTTTTGGATTAATTAAATCATAGTTCAAACGATATTTATCTAAGCCTTCAAAACTGGCGGTGTCGCCGGTCCACAACTTGCCATTAAATGACAACGGAATACGCTTGTAGAACGCAGACAATATTTCTGTATCTGTCATACCACGAATTGTTGTCTTGCGTGGGTCAGCAATCCATTTCTTTTCATCTTCGGCAGCAGGTAGGCAACGCAATAATACAGTTGCTGGAACCTTGCGACGACGATCAATACGGACATAGATAATGCCTTTGGATTCTTCGAAATCAATCCAAGAACCATGTTCTGGAATAATGCGCGCTGTGTATGTTACAGGATTGCCTGCAATCTTGGCTTCTTTGGTGGTTGCGAAAACAACACCTTGGGCGCGATGCATCTGGGATACAATAACACGTTCAACACCAGAGGCAATAAAACTGCCGCGCTCTGTCATTAATGGTACTTCGCCCATAAATATTTCTTGTTCTTTGATATCACGCAAAGTTTTTTTGCCATCTTCGGCGATGTCCCATAAAATCAATCTCAGCTTCAATTTCAACTTGCTGGAATATGTCATATTACGCAACATGCATTCTTTTACATTATAGACAGGTTTGTCTAATGTGTATTCAACAAATTCCAAATCGGCAATGCCGGCATAGTCTTTGATTGGAAACATTGAAGAAAATACATTTTGCAACCCCATGTTTTTGCGATTCTGGGGATCAACATCAGCCTGCAAGAAATCCTTGTAGGAATTATATTGTATTTCAACTAAATCAGGAAGCGGAGTTTGCAAAAAACTTTTCCCAAAAGATTTTCTTAGTTTCTGGATAACTGCCATCGGTTTTAATCCTTTATTCTGTGCGTTTTGCAAACGAAGCGGTAAAAAAAAGAGATTTTTAAACAAATTCTGAATAACAATATTCTGTAGTCGTATCTTATTTTGCTAAATTAAAATACACTCTTATTTGTTTAATAATCTCCTTTTTTTGACACGCTTTTTGTATCTTGTTTTTTTGTTTGGTTTTTACGCCTTTGTGCCCACTTAGGGTTTCCCCTAGGTGGGCGGCGTTTTTCGTGTTTCCACGAGACGGTTATAAAAAACCGTTTTGGTTAAAAGTTAAATTATTTCAATTCAACCTTTGCACCAGCGGCTTCTAATGCAGCCTTCAATTTTTCGGCTTCATCTTTTGCCAAGGCTTCTTTAACTGCCTTTGGTGCAGATTCTACCAAAGCCTTTGCTTCGGTCAAGCCAAGACCTGTTGCTTCTTTTACCGCTTTGATAACAGCCAATTTGTTTGCGCCAATTTCTGCCAAGATAACGTCAAATTCTGACTTTTCTTCTGCAGCAGCCGCAGCAGGACCAGCAGCAACTGCAACAGCAGCAGCAGCACTTACGCCCCATGTTTCTTCTAATGCTTTGGACAGTTCAACTGCTTCCAAAACAGTCAATTTTGACAATTCTTCAACTAATTTTTGAATGTCTGCCATTTTTTTACTCCTATTGGGTAGGTCAGAATATTCCTATTCTGATGTTTATTGTTCTTTTTTTCCATACTCTGCTGAAACACGTGCAAGGCGCGATGCAGGTTCGACCAATATACGCGCAATCGTGCCACGAATTTCCAACAGTGAAGGAAGCTTGGATAATTGCAATACGCCGTTCGCATCCAGAACGTCCGCATCCATTTTACCACCAACGATTGTCAAATTTGGATGTTCTTCGGCAAATTTGGCCAATACTTTGGTTACCGCCAAACCGTCTGTTGCAACAGCAACTGCAGTTGGACGCTTTAACATATCGGATACAGATTCAAAGTCAGTGTCTTTTAACGCTAACTTCATCAAACGATTCTTGACAACTTTGAACAAGGAAACCATTGGGCGCAATTCATTACGCAACCCTTCGAATTCCTGTACTGTCAAGCCATGGTTTTCAATAACGAAAACACCGTTTGCTTCTTTCAGGGACGACTGTAACGCTGAAATCAAATCTGATTTTTCTTCGCGTCTCATGTCTATTTTTCCTTCAAGCTTCTGTTTTTGTTAACTTTCCATCCAAGGTTGCCCTTGGGTGGGGCTAAGGTTCCTGCCCCAAAGAATTTTTCTTTGTCTATGATGGGAATTAAGTGTTGCCACACCATCAGTCTTGGACAGAAATCTGTTTGTGCGACCGAATGTTAATTCAGTCGCACCTTATTATTTTGCATCTACTTTGATACCAGGACCCTGGGTTGTCGCAATCGATACACCCAATATGTACTGACCCTTGGTAGATGATGGTTTAACTTTTTTCAATTGATCAATCAATGCATTTGCGTTTTCAACCAACTTTTCTGTCGCAAATGACATTTTACCAATACCGGCATGGATAATACCTTTCTTTTCTGCGCGGTATTCAATTTGACCAGCCTTGGCAGTCGCAACTGCGTCTGCAACATTGTTTGTTACAGTGCCCAGTTTTGGGTTTGGCATTAAGCCCTTTGGCCCCAAAACACGTGCAATCTTGGACATTTTTGGCATCATATCTGGTGTTGCAATCACACGATCAAAGTTAATATTGCCCGCAGCAACTGCATCAATCAATTCTTCGCCACCAACAACGTCTGCACCTGCCTTTTTGGCTTCGTCTTGGGCATTTGCTGTAAATACTGCAACACGTACAGTTTTACCAGTACCATTTGGCAAAGATAACATTCCACGAATGTTCTGGTCTGCCTTGGTTACATCAATTCCCAAACGAATTGCGATTTCCAATGTTTCATCAAATTTCTTGGACGCGTATTCACGCAACGCTTCGATACCTTCGGCCAAAGTATAAACTTTGTCCGTATCCAAGTTTTTCCAAGTTTGCTGTTTCTTAGTCAATTTCATGATATTATTCCTCCACCTTTACGCCCATAGAACGGCATTGACCCGCAACAATGTTCATCGCAGATTCAATGGTAGAGCAATTTAAATCTGGCATTTTTGCTTCGGCAATTTCTTTCAATTGTGCCTGAGTCAATGTTCCAACAAAATCACGACCAGGTTTGTGTGAGCCGATTTTTAATTTCAATGCCTTTTTAATATAGTATGCAACAGGTGGCAATTTCATAATAAATTCGAAACTGCGATCTGTATAAACTGTGATAATGCAAGGAATTGGCATTCCAGGTTCTTTATCAGCAGTTCTATCATTAAACTGTTTGCAGAATTCTGCAATGTTTACACCAGCAGCACCCAAAGCCGGACCAATTGGTGGCGCAGGATTTGCTTGCTTAGCAGGGACAACCAGTTTTACCAGTCCCTTAACTTCTTTTTTTGCCATTTGTTCACTCCATTTTTTGCGGTGCGTTATTGCACCTGAATGTGCTGTGGTTCGATATGGCGTATCTACCACAGTTTTTTGTCAGACAATTCGGTTATATCGAATCGCCCAGACAGAAACTTTACCTTCCACCGCGTTCGGCAGATTTTAGTACAGACTCACGCATTTTTTCAAACTTCGCAAGACATTCTTTCATTTCTTCAGACTCACGAAATTTCTGCACATAACGAATAACATCTTCGCGTGTGATTACATATTCTATCTTGTTGGTTTTAGGATTTTTATAAAGCCCCATCTTAAACCCTTTCAACCTGTTCAAACTCAAGCTCCATACTGGTTTCACGACCAAACACCAGTACAGTTACAGTCATCTTTTGTTTGACATTGTCAACCTCTGACGCGACACCATTAAAGCCTGCAAACGGCCCGTCGATAACATGTACCTCTTGCCCAACTTCGTATTGAACATCGTCCGCAACAACTGAACCCTCTTCAACCTGTTTCAACAGACGGCGCGCCTCTTCCTCACTGACTGCGATTGGTTTATTTTTCGCACCCAAGAACATAACAACCTGAGGCATCAATTTTACCAATGAAAAAGTTTCGTTATTCATAACCATTTGAACAACGATATAGCCTGGAAAAAATTTCTTTTCACTTTTGACGCGACGACCACCCTTGATTTCAGTTACTTCGCGCGTTGGAACCAATATTTCACCAAACAAAGCATTCAAGCGACGCTTATCAATCTGTTCACGCAAACCACGCGCAACCTTGTCTTCGCAACCAGTATGAACATTAACAACAAACCACTGCATATTTTCTTCCATAACACACTTCCTTTGCCTGTATTAAAATATCCATCCAACCAATGCATTCAAAACACTGTCCACCACAAAGAAAAACAAGGTAGCCAATCCAGAAAACACCAATATCATTATCGTTGAACGCACAACAGTATCACGCGATGGCCATACAATCTTGAACCATTCGCTGCGAACCGACTTAAAAAAATCCAGTATTTTTTTCATAAAAAACTGCCTAATATTACGTAATTTATTCGCAACTATACACAACAACACCCGAATTTTAACTGGCAGGGGCAGAAGGAATCGAACCCTCATCCGCGGTTTTGGAGACCGATATTCTACCGTTGAACTATGCCCCTGTGGCTGCATATCTTTGGCCTGATGTACCGCATGCCATTATATATAGTCTGTGGAAGAATAGCACACAAATACAAAAAATCAAGCGGAAATATTATAATATTTTTACAATCCTTACGCAAGAAAATTTTAAACCTATGTTTTTGTTTTTATATGTTAGTTTTTTCTTGCATAAGTTATATATTTTTTTCTACAATCATTTTAATTGATAGGAAGGATTTTTGTGTCAAAACGCGTAGAACCGCCAATTTTATTATCAAGACTGCTGGTCTTTGTGTGCGCAACTGCAATAGTTGTGCTGGTTGGTATGCTGATTACATTGGCAAAAATGTTCCCACTTAACAGACCACAGATTTTCTTTTTATCAACGGCATTGCCCAGCGAAAGAACCGTTAAACTAATCGAAATGTCAACCGCTGGTGCAGACGAAAATGTTGAACTGTATAAACACGCTTTTATTCGTGAATATGTTCGCCACAGAAATGAAGTTTTTACAAATGCTGAGGCAATGCAAAATACTTGGAACGGGAAAGTGCGTATAATGTCGTCCGAGAATGTTTATGCGGACTTTATCAATACCGCAATGTTCAGGGCAATAATGGGAACTTTGCCAGACTTTGATTTTTCATGCCATGTGTCGTTTGACGACAAGATAATGTACTTTTCTGCAGAAAACGCATATAGGGTGAGATTTAAATATTTCTGCGCAGATGCAATGGGCAATATTCAAGAAAATGATGCTAAGTACTATACAGTTCAAATAAAACTGCATGAGATTGGCGATACAGAAATAAATTGGGCAGATCGTATTGATAATCCACTGGGGTTACGCGTCAGCGAATACAAGGTAATCGAAGGCGATGGCGACCCACTAAACACCGGATTTCGTGGAAACAATTAAAAAAAACATATAAGGATTAGAAATGACTTTTGTGAAAAAATTTAAATTTAGTATTTCTGTTTTTTGCCTGATGGGAATGATTTCAGTGCCGGCATATTGCGACTATGGAATACAAGAAGCATGGGATAACCCAAATGCAAATATGACCGCAGGCAGTTTAAAACCTGGGTATGCGCAATTAGCATGGTCATCAGGCAATGTTTTGCCAATTAAACTGCGTAATGGTATGGTTACTATGATTAATTTGCCAAATGGCGAACAGATAGAAGATGCAATTGTTGGTGATTCTGGTCAATTCCAAATCGATGCCACACAGGGCGATAGAACAATGTTTATTTCGCCCGCGACAGACAATCAGGGTTCTGACACTAATATGATTGTAACAGGAAAATCAGGAAATAAATATATCTTTTATTTACAGGCACAACCCAGCAACGCCAGCGAAATTACTTATTCACAGGTGGATATCATTTTGGATGGAAACAGCAGTCTGCCGATGGCGGGCGCAGGTGCAACAAGAACATCAGGTGGCGCGCGTTCTATATTCAACAAATCAAGCGCAGCAACCCCAAGCACCGTTGGGGTTGACGGCGAAGATTATGGCTGGATAAAATCTATGAAGATAGACCCGTCTGAATTTAGATTTGACCTTGATATATTTGTGCCAAATCCAGATGATTATGTTATTGCACCAGAACGCGTATGGCGCGACAGAATCTTTACTTATATCGATTTTGGCGACAAGGTTATTTCAATGACACAAAGACCAGTGGTGTCATTACTGGTCGAGGGTGGTGAATCACCAGTCGGATTTCGCACAGATGGCGAGGACGGCAGACTATTAATTGTTGAGGCAGTTGGTGATATGGTACTGCGCAGTGGTCAACGCATTGTTTGTATCAAAAAACGCGAAAAACCATTCTTGATTGCAGATACTGCATCTGTTATGGCACTGGCTGAGGCAAATGTTGCACAAAGTATGCTGTCCGGTCAGTCCTTGAATAATATCGCATACACAGATAGTATGGCTGCGATGAGTATGGGAACAAACTATACTGGAACCCCTATGTTTATGGGAAATAATCAAACAGTCAACCCAATGACTGGTGCAGGATATTATATGCCGGCTGGGTATAGCGTGCCACAAGTGATGCCACAGTCATCAAGCAGTGTTGTTAATATGTTGCCACAACAACGCAATACCGCAGGGGCATATCTGCCACAGACAAATATTCCGCTGATTTCCAGTAATCAAGTCGGGGTTGCGGTTGAACTAAAATCCGATACATCTGTTAAGGCATTGGACGATTATTGGGCAATGCTGTTGGCTAAATTCAGTGGCGAAGATGGTCAAGGTTTGCTGACACCATACGAAGATATGGTATTCTATTCCGTCGATACACAGGGGGTCGGCGATTTGGGTACTGCATCAGCCAGTGCGCGTATGTACCGCCTGCGTGTTGGACCGTTCGCAGATATTGATACAGCACAAAAACTGTGCGATAAAATGCTGAAATTTAGCGGAACAAGTTGCAGTGTCGTTAGATTACAATAATGCGAATAAATTTATCTAAAAAACAAAGTAGGCAATACAAATGGCCAAGTTAAAAGAAAAAATGACCGATTTAAAAAAGAAACTTGCTGAATCAATGCAAGATACACCAAAGCGCGTGCAATGGTTGTTGATGGCGGCGGCATTTGTGTTGGTCTTGATTTTGTTGACCCTGTTGTTTGGTGGGGCAGATAATAAAAAGGCAGATATAAACGATGTAGAGAAAGCCGTCGCAGAAATAAAAATCGATCCAGATATAATTAACTGGGCTGAGGTTTTAGTCGGCGACAAAAAAACACAAGAAATTAGTATAACCGCCAGTACCGCTGTAAATATCTTGGGGGTTAATAATTATACAGAGATTAATGGGCTTAGTATCAAGCAAAATTGCACTGTGATAAAACCAATCAACAAGACAATTGGATGTAAAATATTCTTGGAATACGAACCGACAGCCGTTCAACCTGTTACAAATGTTTCTTTGTTCGTAGAATGGCATGATACCAACGAACCACTGACAATGAAAAAGGAATCTAAAATCGTTTTGACACTGGGGGCGCAGGCGCCAGAAAAAGAACCTGTACAGATGCCGATTATTCCTGTATCTGAACCAGAAAAATATACAGAACCTGCCTTTGAGCCCGCAAAGATAGAAGAACCAGAATTTGATGACGAACCAGAGTTTGACTATGCGCAAGAACCAGAGCCAGAGTCAGAACCAATGCCGGAGCCAATAAAAGAAAATATTAAAAAGTCTGTTGACACTTTGGCGCCCGCGATAAAACCCACTAAGAAACAATCTAAGAAGGAAGTTGAAATCGTTATTCCTGATGGTTGTTCGGATTTCGCATTTCCTGCGTACGGGACATCTGGGAAACAAATCGGCTGGGTTAAGCCATCTGGTGGGGCGTATTATTATCATCCTTTCTCGGACAAGGATTGTAAAAATGCCGAAGGGACTTATAATCCAGATAATGGTATAATTACAGATGACAGCGGTAAAAAAATTGGAACCGATGCAGAGCATATTGGATTGTCTGTGATAAACAGTGGAATACTACCTGAATTAACAATGAAACCTGCGGTTAAGCAATTTAATCGCGCAGTGCAAAATGAGTCCCCATCTGATTCTGCTGGTATGTCTGCGCGAATTTCATCAGATGAACGGGGTATGAGTGTTGTAAAAAAAGCACCAGAAATTGAAACAGAAATATATCTGGGATCTGGTAATGGATTGTTGCCGTCTGTGCCGTATGATAGACAATTCATACTGCGCCAATACAAGCCGATCCCTGCAACGATTGTATCAGAAGTGCGTGCAGATCCCGAAGCATTAAGAAATAGTTTCTTGCCAGTGCGCGCAACCGTTGACAGAAATGTTTATTCTGACGCAGGACGCAATGTTATTATACCGGCAGGGACATTAATGCTGGGGTATGTAACAGGAAAACTGCCGGGGCCGTATGCATCAATCGGTCGTATGCAAATTAAGTGGTATCAATTTATTTTGCCAAATGGTATGGAATATAATTTTAAAGGTGATGATTCTGATCCATTTTCGGGCGATGCACAGGGACGCGAAGGGGTCTTGGGACGTGGTAGTACAGACTATCTGGAACAATTCTTTATGCCAATGTTGACCGCGTTTGTGCCGGCTGCAATTAACCTGATTAATCCAGTGGCGGACGCGTTTGTTAACCAGATTGACCTAGATAACAATACTGTTGTTCAAAGCGGAACTGTGCGTTCGTCTGAGTTAGCAAAGTCCGAAATTATTAGCGCATGGAATCAAGTCGCACAGAAATTAATGCTGGATATGCTGGACAGCTCGGTTCCACCATTTACAATTGCAGCAGGTACACGAATTACAGTTTATTCACCACAAGATTTGGTTGCATCATGTGGCGAGACAGGTGGTGGCAAAAAATGTTCACTGGGATACGCGGAGAACACAAAAAGAGCCGACATCGGTAAAAGAAATTTAAACAAATTTGATGTTGATTATAACGATGGTACTTGGCAAGGACAATCACGTTCATTTAACGCACAGGAATATTGCGTTGAAGATGAAAATGGTATATATCGCGTTAAGGACGACTGTATCCCAGGAAATACAAATGCCAATGGAGAAGCATCAATGTCCCCTTGTGGTGGCTATTCATATACAACACTAAAACTGTGGTGTGAATCTATGAATTACAAATCAAAGAAAGCTTTGCAATATGAGGCCTATACTAAAGACCAAAAGCAACAATACCAGAATAAGATTCAAGAACTGGGTGGCAAAGGAACACAACAGTTTAATGAAGAAATTCTGGGGGTACAATATAACGATGACGGCAGTGTGGTCAATCCATATGAAGCCCCTGTTGCAGAAGTGCCAGCAGCAGAAGACACTGCACTGACCTGTATGGACGGCAGTTTGCCAGACGAAAATGGTTGCTGCGCAGGTGAAATCTATACAGATATGGGCGAAATGGGTTTCAATTGCTGTCCTGAGGCCGGAGGCGATTGCTTCCCGCCGTTGCTATAACAAAAAAATTCTTATGCCCGCCTTTGGCGGGTTTATTTTAACATACAAAAAATAAAGGAGTTTCATTAAGTTATCACAATAATACAAATCTATTCTGGTGTGCAATTTTGCGCACCTTTTTTATTAAATAACGGATAGTTATGGCCCTGATAGGAATAGAAGCCGATTCGCATAGCAAATTTTGAATCTGTGGTTTGATTCGGTTTTTCGATTCGCAATTCAACCGCTGGTTGTAATATTTTACAAGAATCTTTTCTTGGGCTATATATAAAACAACAATATAAAAAGGAGAAAGAAAAATGACAAAAACATTAGCAAACTATACAGCAGAAAAATTTCAATCCGCAGAACAGTTATGGTTCTGGTTTTTATATTCAAAATCTGTCAGAAACGACTTTATGTACAGATGTGGCAGACAAACACGCAGACCTTGTGAATTACTGGATATCGAAACAATGATTACAAAACTGTATTTATGCGGAAAATTAAGCGACGAGGACCTGGGCGTGATGAAAAAATTTGGCGACAAAAGACGCGCACCACATCAATATATTTGGAGTGAAAATTATGCTGTGGCAATCTGGGCGCACGCAATGAAAGTTCTGGGGGATGCCGCACAAGAACGCGGATGGATTGATTAGGGTTTTAAGGCGGAGTTGACCATGATTATTATTGGTTTTAGCAGAAAAACATCAAAAATTTTGCCACGTTTTTTTTGTAAATTTTTTGTACATGTCGCCCCAATAATGGTGTGTGAAGCAGGCTTGGAAATGTGGCAATTTATTAGAATTAACAAGCTAGAAAAAATCCCGTTAAAATGGCGGGATTTGGATATTTTATCGCGATATGGATGGGTCTTTGTTATCTGGGACAATGACTGTGCGGTGAATTATATAAATAGGCGCTGTGTGATTAGTTGTGTACAATTGACTAAGAATATACTGGGGTTAAAAAATTGGCGCATACAAACACCAGATGCGCTGTATCGAGTGTTATCAAGGGGATGCCCACCCCACTTCATTTCAGGGCTGGATACAGGCGATAGGAATTAGAGGAAGTCAGCCGATTTGATAATGTGTGGGGGGGGGGTGGATAAATAAAAAAGTCGTGTAGAAACACGACTTTTTTAACTGTTTTCTCTTTGATAGAGAAAGCGGAAGGGAACCAATTATGGCACTGCATCTGTTGCAGATTCGACCCATTTTTGAATCGCATCTGGTGTAACATTTGCATTAACATTACCATTTACAGACATACATGTCATAATCTGCTGTTTACATGCATTCATAGCAACCTTATCTGCTTGATTCAAGGCGCCTGTCGAAACTTTGAAACTGTAATTGTTTTGTGTCAGACACGCCTTAACCTCTGGTATGCAATTTTCTGCATAATTAGACAAGATTTCGTCCTGCATTGTTTTTATTTGAACCAGTGTGCGTTGCAGATATTCTTTGATTACAGGATTTGCAGGATTATATTTCCCATCCTTTGTATATGTAATATCTTGACATTTATTTAATTCAGATATGCACATACCGTAATTTCTGCCATCTGTGCTGTCATTATACCCGATTTTGTATTGCAAAAATTCAGATATGCTGCTAGATGTTTCAGTTGGAAGTGAATTTTCATCGATTGTGGTCTTGATATATTCTGTCAAAGAACCGCTATCCCATGCATTTTGATTTGTAGCATAATTCCAAGTTGAATATAGCCCATCTGTGTAATAGCCTGGTGCGTCTATATCATTTATGCTATCGCCAGATTCGATTTTTTGCCCAGGCAAAGAACCAACAACTATCTCGCCATTCACAATGTATTTTCCAGTTGGGTCAATGCAATTCTCGTAATCTGTACCGCAAACAAAGTCGTCCTGCATACATGTATCAAGCGCGTTTACACAACTGCGCAAATCTTTATAGATATTTTTATTCTGCGCAACCATCAAGCGCGCGCGTTGTAATACACTTTTCGCGTTGCGAACAGTACGCGCCATTTCGTCATTACTGTCAGTCAATTTGCGTTCGTATGCAATACACTGCTTGTCAATTTCCAAATCATATGCGTTTGTTATAATCGAGATATCAACACCCTGCGCCTGACAATCCGTCAAAACGGCGGTTTTGCAACGCGCAGCTGCGGTCTTGTACAACTGTTCGCCACGTTGATTGCTGATACTGGTTGTGTTTGTTTGACCACCACCAAATAACGACGCCAAATCAAAACCTGTGCTGTCTACATTAAAATCAAGCAGGCCAGACAAATCAAAACTCATACCCGTTTCCGTAGATGATGCAGTTCCTGTTTTTACATCAACAATCAGATTTTTGATCTTGTCCAAATCATTCTTTAACTGGGTGTTATCAGAAGAAGATTGCATCTGATTTTCAGCAGCGGTTTGAGTGAAAAGAATTTCAACTTCGTCGCTAGTTAGACCAATATATTGAATCTGTTGTGCAACATCTTGTAATGCCTCGGTCGCGGCCTTTAACGCTTCTTCGGTTTTTGCATAATTCTTTAAATTTTTGGAACAAGAGCAACGCCCCTGATTATCGTCAAGAACATTACAGAAATTATCCATACATTGTGTATATTGCGCCTTGCAAAAATCTGTGATTTGTGCCAATTCGTCCATTGAAACCGCTGTATCCTCGACCGCTTCGGATATAACCGATGTTGACGAAGAAACAGATGATGTCGCTGTTGGGATGCGGGCACGAACCGCGCCAGAACGCATAGCAACACGACCTGTGTAAAGTGGTGTATTCACTGTATCTGTTTGAATAATCGATGCACGTGCAGGATTCACAGCAGGTGCAGATTGCATTGCACGACGCGTCTGTGCAATTTGTTGAGCACCACTTGCAGTTGCACGCACACTTGGGCGCGTTGCAGTGCGAGATACTGTCCCACGGGATTGCGTATTTTGTGTCGCTGCACGCGTTGTAACACGCGATGTTGTCGCTGTACGCGAAGCGGGCATCACGCGACCAACCGATGCAGTACGTTTCGCAACATTGTCAGATGTTGCAACCGATGTCGGTAAAGCACGCGAAACAGCGCGTCCAGAATTAGCGGTATTACGTACACCTTTGCGCGATGGCTGAACGACAGGTGCAGATTTTTCAGACACTTCTTCTTCAACCACTGTCGGGGTTTCATCAGAATAATCAGCAACCTCTTCTTCGTATATTTCTTCGTAGGTTATCGGTGCAACCTCTGCAAATGCGGGTAAAACCAACAGACTACTTAATACTGCGACAAATCTTTTCATAGCTAAAATTCCCTTCTCTTTATCACTGATTTTATCATACTTGTCAACCTAACACAAGTGATTTTAGACAAAAAATCTAAAAAAAGTTATCACTTTTCACTATTTTGTTGCCAAAGCCATGCGGATGACAGTGTTTCTGATAACGGGGTATCTGCGTGCCAATTCAAAACACGACCCGCCAGTGATGCATCTGCCCAAATCGCAGGCACATCGCCTGCACGACGCGCAACAATTTCATATGGAACATCAACACCTGTCGCATCACGAAACGCATTTATTAATTCCATTACCGAATAACCGCGCCCTGTACCAAGATTAAATGTACTGACACCCGTCGCACCATCCAGCATATGACGCAGTGCTGCAACATGCGCCATCGCCAAATCATTAACATCAATATAATCACGCACACAATAACCATCGGGCGTATCATAATCATTACCAAAAACACGCAATATCGGACGAATACCCGCCGCTGTTTGTGTAATATAAGGCATTAAATTATTCGGTACACCATTTGGACGTTCGCCAATCAAGCCAGACGGGTGCGCACCAATAGGATTAAAATAGCGCAGTAATGTAGCATTAAGCCCTGCATTAGCCGCAACAGTGTCGCGAATTATACTTTCGCCGATAACCTTGGTCTGACCATACGGTGATGTAGCCGGTTGAAGTGGTGTTTCTTCGGTAACCGGCAAGACAGACGGAACACCATAAACAGTCGCAGATGAAGAAAAAACAATGTTCGGTATCTTGAATTCTGACATGCAAGTTAAAACATTTATCAAACCATCCAGATTATTACGATAATATAATAACGGTTGTTCCACAGATTCACCAACCGCTTTGAGAGCAGCAAAATGTATAACCCCAACAGAATCACTGTGCTGTTCAAAAACGGCACGCATTGATTCAAGGTCTGTACAATCAACCTGTGCAAACAATGGATGCGTGCCAGTTATACGCGCCACACCATCAAGCGACAAAACCGATGAATTAGATAAATTATCAATAACAACAACCTGAAAACCCGCCTGTTGTAGCGCAACCGCTGTGTGCGAGCCAATATACCCTGCACCACCTGTGATTATTATTTTTTGCATGTATTTCCACCTTTGTTTTTTGTTAATATACTACAAAAAAACTAAATACACAAAGGTTAATATTCCCAATTCATTAAAAATTATAATGATTTTTCTTGCAGGTGGATTATCTTTTATTTATAATTGCAAAAAAAAAATTAAAGGGTTTGTATTTTGGGGATATTAAAAAAAGTTTCTATGTGGGTTTTGGCATTGCCTTTGGTTGGATGCACGACAGTACCAACATCAATGCATGATACACGACTGGAACATTATTCGCCAAAAATTACAGCAAACGATTTTGATTATAATCCATACGACACACCGATTGCCCAATGCTATATAGATGAACTTAAATCCGCCCCAGAGATATCAGGCGCAACACTTATCGAGGACGGATTGTCTGCCTTTGTAATCAGGTCGGCATTCGCAAGAATGGCAACAAAAACCATTGATTTACAGACTTATATTTACAGTAATGACTTTACTTCACGCGTTTTAATCGCTGAATTAAAAAACGCAGCAGACCGCGGGGTCAAGGTTCGAATACTGCTGGACGATTATGGGACTAAGTCTGATATCGTTGATGTTATGTTGTTAAACCAGCACCCAAATATAGAAGTAAAGGTTTTTAATACAGTCAGCAATCGTTCAAAACTGCTGTATTATCCACAGTTCTTGACAGATTTTAATAGACTTAATTCACGAATGCACAATAAACTGTTTATCGTTGATAATGTCGCATATATAACAGGTGGCAGAAATGTAGGCAGTAATTATTTCTATCCAGAAACAGCATCAAACTTTTCTGATACCGATGTTTTATTCTTGGGTGATATGACAAGGTACGCAACCAACAGTTTTAACGAATATTGGAATCATCACCTGTCTATTCCTGCGTCCGTATTTCCAAAAGCAAAGTCAAAGCGCGCCCTGCGAAAACTGGAAAAGTCTTTTGCAGAACTGGAAGAACGCAGTACAGAAGATGTGCGCAGATATAACACCATTATCAATCTGGCAAAACGCGAATTTAAACATAAAAAATTAGATTTTAGTTGGGGACACGGTAAGTTCTTGGCAGACCCGCCACAGAAAGTCGAAATGACAATGGCAGAAAAAGAATCTTATCGTGGCGATATTGTCAAAGCACTGCAACACTTGTGGGACAAAACTAAGAATTCCGTTTATATGTCTGCGGCATATTTTGTACCTGGTCAAGGCGGATTAGAGCATATGCTGCACGAAGAAAATTCCGGTGTTCATTTGACAATCGTTACAAATTCACTGTCTTCTACGAATGCGCCAACAGTCTATGCAAAATGGGAAAAGTATAGAAAAAAACTGATTGAATCAGGTGCAGAGGTCTATGAATTTATGGAATCCGCAGAAAACCTGCGTGGAAAAGAACATGACCGCGAAAGAAAGCAATCAAGTTTTTCTGTTTTACACAGCAAAACAATGGTCTTTGATGATGATATTTCTTGGATTGGCAGTTTTAATTTAGACCCGCGTAGCGCGTACTATAACACAGAAAATGTCGCAATATTCGAAAGTCGCGACTTTGCAGAAAAATTAAGAAATATGATTATACAAGATACAAAAACTTCGTGGCGCGTTTCACTGGATAAAAATGGAAAACCTGTCTGGACAGGTAAAAGAACAGGCGATGAAAAAGTACGCACATATCACCACGATCCAGATACCAGCATATTCCGCAGAATATGGAAGACAATATGTAATTTAGTGCCTGAAAAATTCGTGTAATTTTATTTAGTGCTGTCGCGAATGATTTTCCATAAATCTTTGGCGCCCTTTTTGGTCTTGCCCCACATATTATTTATATCAGAACGCAATGTGTCGCCAGTCGATGTGTTTATAGCACCGCCAATTTCTGTGGCAATCTTGTCTGCGTTCTTGGCAAAATAAATAGATAACGCCAGTATTAAAATCGTGATAAAAAAGCCAGGCGTTTCAATCTGTGGTATCGCGTCCGCTGAGTTTAGAGTTACAACCTCTGATAACAGGCCTGCGCACAAGGCAATAACGATGGACAAAACAATAAAATGAAGCGCAGCATCAATAAATCTGCTGATTTGCGCCTTTAACGATTCAGCCTTGAACAATTCCATAAAACCGTTAAATAAGTCGCCAATAATTCCTTTGTATGATGTTTTACCAACCGTTTCGGATAATGCTGTAAATGGCAACATCATAACACCCATAAATAAATCTGCAATCACACCAAATGCAATAAATGCAAAACGCCATGCAACATAAATAAAACCACCAACAAATACGCCACCACATAAAAACGAAAACGCACTGCGCCCAATTCCTAATGACATCCATTTCCAGCCAATCGCAACCGCAGAATAACAAAAACCAGATAAACGCGTTGGAACACACATTATGTCCGCTGCGTGCGATGAACTGAGTATATTACTGTCTGAAATGTGCGTGGCAGCATATTCACGTATCGCCGCACAGGTATCAGGCAGACTAATCCCTGCAACACTGGACACAACATTTAATATACCATCAGAAACATATGTCGCAGTCTGCATAATCGGCGACATTAACATCATAAAAGCCTGTGCAGGACCAACCTTTAAAACCGCAACCCACATAAAAACAAGACCGCCACGTTTTATAATCTCAAAAACCTTGTCTTTGGTATTGCTTTTCCCTGTGATTATTGTATACGCCTCGAACGAAGCCCAGAACATATACGCAATAATCATAAATATTATTACAAAACGAACCAATGACGAATCTAATACACGCGCAACATATGATAAACCATTCATAAAGGCCAAACCTATCTTGGCCTCTATCGGGACATAGTTTTGTACTATCTTGGTTTGAAATTCGCTTTGAAACACATCAATATCCTGAGATAACTGACCAGAAAATTTCTTTAAATTATTCTCGGTCGTCCAGGCCCCATAATCACCAACATCACCCGATGGCAAATTCGTTTCCGCACCATATGAAGGTACAATAATGCACAATGATGCAATTAACACCATTAGTCCAGATAATAAACGCCTTATGTATTGTTGCATTATTATAACCCCTATGACATATTCTTGGTTGCAGCCTGTGCAATCTGTTTTGGAACAGACCATACCTTTTTGCCCAAACTGTGAACCCATGCACCATAATCAAACTGTTCACCAGTCGTTTCAAACTTTGCATCTTGACCATTCGTAAAGCGAACTAAATTTGCGTTTGGTAATAACTTATCAATCTTTGGACTGACAATATAATAATATAAAAAGAATATACACGCCATCATCAACAAAAATTCCCAACCATCACGTAGAAAATCAAACGCATCGGGATATTGACGCTCGACCTGGGCACGCTTGGCAGTGAAACAATTTTTAAATATATCTTTGTCAAGACCCTGTGGTGTCATTGATACAGATTCACATTCTGAAAACACACCCATAATCGACAAAGTTTGTGAATCCGGATTTTGTGCCTGCATACCCATCATAGGTGGCAAAACCGCAGTATATCCATCCGCAGGCGATGGGAAATACATATCCGCAGTGTACGACACAGTCGCATATAACAAAACAACCTTTAAACTTATTGCAACAATACGAACCGCAGATGACACCAACATACCTATTGCCTTGCTGACCAGTGAATTTGCCTTGGACCAAACACCCTCAAAGGCAGTAGCAGCCAATAATAATGGCAAAAAGATTATCAAAAACACTAACTTGAATACAATCGACAAGACTTGGAAAAATAAATCAAAACCAATTATCAAAAACATCAAGACAAGCGTCAACCCTGCAAGCCATGTGAATAAACCACCACCAAGTCCAAGCCACGCATAATTCATTAACGCAAAACCACCCGCAGCCCCCGCAAGCATTACACTGTTTAAATTACCCATAACACACATAAATGGACGCATCACTGGATTCAATATATCAGTTGATTCGCTTTCCCCAATTGCCCCCAGCGCATTACACTGCGCCGCATCAGATATGCCTGTTGCCGCCATTGATAATTCTGAACCAACATATAAAACAGGTGTTATCGTTAACTGAGATATCATTTTTAACGCAGGCGTCCCACCCATACCCAACGCACCAATCAAAGCACCAACAAACAATACACGAACCCCCTGTTTCCAAACTTTGTCAAACCAGCCCTTGAATTCAAATTTGTGTTCTTTGGCATCAAGCGTTGCTGTTTTTTTCGCGTTGTCATACATGTACTGCATAGTGTGTATCAATATAAAAACACCAAAACCCAACGCAACCAGCAACCATACATTATCCACCATCAAATCCCAAAAACGCGCAGTCGCATCACCGATAACAGAAAATAAATCCGCAATATACTGACACATAAAACAACCGTTCGCGGTCGCAATATCACCATTTTCAACCCCAACCGATGCCAAGAAATTATCCATACTGGTATAAGTCAGTGCAGAACCACCCAACGATGACGATAAGTACCAAATTCCAACCCCCAGCGCAATCGCACCCATTATAACTTTTACCGCCAACATAATTAATCGTGCTTTTAACATTATTTAGAACCTTTTTTCTTGGCGTCGTCTTCACCACCAGATACTATCGTTTTTCCTGTTTGCACAATCTTGTCAAGCGCCAGACCACCAAGGTGGATTAAATCATCGCCCAGTTTTTCACCAACACCCTTCTTTTCTTCAACATTGAAGGCGGACAATATCATTTTGCTAATCTGTGGAACTTGAGAATATATGTAGTTTAATACATACATCAGAACAGTACAACTCATTAAAGTCATCGCTTCTAAATTTTCAGTATTTAAATCAAATTCAAATATCGTACCAGTGGTTATCGCAGTCATTAAATCGTTTATGTCTGCATCTGTGGCAGTAAAGAAATTCGCAATAATTAACATTATTACTGTATATGTAATCACAACAGATCCAAGGGTTACAATCGAATTTATCAACGACTTGATTTGTTTAGTCCCAACAGTACCACCAAGATTCTTGGCCCAGGCAGGTGTTGCTTCGACCCCTTGGAACGGGAACATAGCCAAAGATAACGGAAAGAAAAATGCAAACAACGCCATCGCAATAATTACATCAACAAAATAACAGCAATACTTGAAGAATAATCTGAAAAATCCAATCGTCAATGCAAGACCAATAAAGAACAATATCAAATGCTTAATCAACATACCAACCCCTAATAACGCACGCCAAGTGAACGCACTGTCCATAACCGCAACCCCAAGTTTCATATATGATTGAAACTGCGTTATCGTGGTCTTCATTAACATAATTATTTTATCGCGTAACTGTGGGCGAAAAAATCCATCATCTGATATCTGAACCGGTGTGTATGTTACGCGCTCTGAAACATCTGTGTCATTTTGTTTGGTCATATATTGCGTATAAGACAAAGTCATCTGCGCAACAGGTTCAAATGTTATCATTGTTAATATGCGCGGAAAAGTAACCCCTGCCCCCATTATACCCAAGGCAACAATCCCTGATATAAACACCTTTTGTATAGAATTCTTGTACCAAGGATCTGAAAAATCGCTCTTGAAATTTGCATATATTGCATTGACTATTAACACAGTAAACACTGCACAAAATAAAATGACACATATGACACTGAAATATTCATAAATCGATGCTGCTGCAATCGATACAATTTGGAATAACCTGTCAAAGACCGAACAGCCCCAGCACTGGATTGTATTATCTATAAAAGATGAAAGCATATTTTCCATTATTTTTTTATCCACCCAATTGCTGTACCCAACTGCTTACCAATGTTTTTTATGCCACCGTATAAAGTCTTGCTGTCTGACTTTACAGATTTGTATAGGCCGTCCATACCACTGCCTGTATAATTTTTCAGTTGCTGTTGCGTCATATCAAATATCTTGAAAAACAAATAGAAAGTCAATAGCGCAGACAGCCAAGTTACAGAATGTTCGCCAAACGCCATCGCAGTATCTGCAGCCTGTGGCAGATTACTGTAAGACGAACCACCGGCCGCAACAACAAATACAGATTTATCCCACTGGAACAACGCCTTTACAACCGCTAAATCAATACACAACATAAATGAACACGCAATCATTGTAACTATTAAATCTTGTAAAGCCTTGGTTATTCCCTTGAACGCGGGCCATAAATCCAGCCACTTATCACTGGCACTAACAACATATGTGAATACATAAAAAGGATACAAAATTAATTGCATTCCAAAATTAAAAATCCCTTGGATAATCAATAACGCCATAAATAAATTACAGCCAACAAATGTTATTATCAATAATATACCAGTTATGATATTCATAAAATCTTGACCACCACTTGGAATCGGTGTTAATAAACCGCGTATCCCACTGGTTATAAAATCAAAACCACGCTTTATAATCTGATTGTTGGCATGCGACAAATCAGAAACTGGCTGAACTAAAAATTCACAAGACTCTTGGGACACCCAACCATTGTTAATAATATCCGCAGGACATTCTATTTTTGGTGCAGCACCTGAATCATTTATCGTTTCTGTTATTACATGTGTGTATATCGAACCCAATTCCAGAAACGGATTAACCAACCACTGGGTCAAATAAACAGGACGAATTTGCAATAATAACACAACCGCAATAACAGCACGAAGCCCAGGACGCATCACATTTTCCATAATCTGCCACCCTGTTATTTTGCCTTCGTATAATTCGCCACCACCAGAAAAACCAAAAAAACTTAACCAGGCCTTGGGAAAATACATTTTAAATGTGTTTAGTAATATCGTGTACCCAAGAAATGTCCAAACCAATAAATAAATTATACCATCACCATTACCAACAAAAAAATCATAGCCACGCGTCGCAATCATCATCAATGAATTCAATACAACAGGAACAAATGGTGCAAGATTTAAATTATCAACAATATTGGCAAACGCAACATCAGGCATAAAAAATGCCAATGATAAACACAGAAAAAACAAAGTTTTTTTTACCAACTACATTCCCAAATATTTTTTATCTTTTCAATTATATCACATTTGATGCAAAATATGGTATAATTAAAAATAATGAGTCGATTAAAAAAATTTTGGATTGTATTTTTATCGTTCTTGCCATTGACCGCAGCGGCATGGGCACCTTTTGTTGTCGCTGGAATTGCAGGCGCAACTGCGATTGTTGGATTCTCGGTATATCGCAGTAACTTTCCAGTCAGTATGACTGATGCTTATCAATTTTTTTCTAGTTGTTGGTCCTGCGATATGTTCGCCAGCATTATGGCAACAATGTCTGATATATTGCCACGCATCTATTCATCACTGGGGAAAGTTATTATACCATTTGCCATTATACTAATGGCGATATGGTTCGCGTGGACGCTGATTGATAATTTCTTGAATAATAGCAGTAAATTCGAAAACCCTTGGTCTTTGGCAAGCGATTTTACAAACAAACTTGTTAAACTTGCAATCGTTTGTATCTTTTTACTTGCACCATTACCAAGATTAATTACAGAAATCGCAATACAACCAATCTTTAATGTAGGGATGTCTTTGAACAGGGCCGTTGTACATGATGATTCTTTCGATTCGTGTGTAATTGCAACCGCAATTGCAGACCCGGTGTCAATCGACGAAAACGCTGCAAATCGTGGGGCTTTTTCACCAAAATTACGGCATAATTTAACCTGCGAATTATCAGGCATTCATCAGATGACCGGACTGGGGATGGCGGTTGGATGGACAATGATAAATATGGCCTTTGATAGCGATTATATGCACAAAATTATGTGGAATATACCAATCTTTCCAAATGTTGTTATGTTCTTTGCAGGATTGCTGGTGCTGGTTCTGTTTTTTATGGCACTGGTTCCGATTCCTATATACTTTTTAGAAATCTTTATCAAATTGTCTTTGGATTTAGTCATGTTGCCACTAATGTTACTGGCCTGGCTGTTCAAGGGATGGAAAATATCACTGGCGGGCGCAGGGAAAACAATATCACAAATAATTGATAACGCAATTAGTGGAACACTGGGACTGGCCGCAACTGGCGTATTTGTAACATTTGCAATAATGTTTTTACAGGCTGTGTTTGGCGACTGGCAGGGACAATCAGCACTGATTACAGCAATAACTGAAAACGATTCGAAATTCTTGATGGATGCGTTAATGCTAAACAATGACAGCCTGATAACAATTATATTAATGGGAATATTTATAACTATGTTTATGACAATGATTCCAGCATTATCAAAGTCATTGTTTAATATAGAGATATCACAGGACTTCTATAATACAGCAAAAAATAATACACAAATTATCTGGAACAGTTTGAAAAAATGGTACGAATCGATAAAAAAATAAAAATCAAGCCCTTTATTTAATCTAGCCCCCTTTTTTATACATACCGAATCTGATATAATTCATAGCAATGACAAAGTTTCCGATTCTTTATTGGCCACGCAAGACAACTGGGGACAATGAATACCAGCTGGCGCGTAAAGTAATAAACAACTCAACCGGTGTTATGCCAGATGTCTGTACCGACGATTTGGATATTGCAGACATTCTGAAACGCAACCCAAATGCAGTTATATATTATCCTGTTTTTTGTGGTTCAACGGGTTGGTGGGGCGAATTGCTGGGCAGTGATGGCGTGGTCTGCGACAAGGTGATAATATCGTCCGAATGTCAACTGATGGTTATCGAATCCGAAAAAAAGGTAAAACCAACCGGAAAAACACAATTACTGGCTGCGGAAATATATCCAACAAGCGGATTCTTTAAAAAAATGAATTCTGGTATCGCAACGGTCGCAGATATGCTGGCCACTGATGCTGGGACTATATTGGCGCTGTTTTCTGGTAAAAATCAGTCGCAATTCATTAATATACTGGAATCTACGGGAAATTCTTATCTGGGATGTATTGGCAGATATTAATCTGCTATTATTGCTTGATTTCTGTAAAAATAATTGTATAATTTTGTGGCTAAAATTTAAAAAAAGGTAAAAACTATGAAAAAAGGAATTCATCCAGAATACCACAAAATCAATGTTACAAGAACAGATGGCAAGATTATTGAAATGTTTTCTTCTGTAAATAAAGACTTGATTTTGTCGACCGATAACTTGAACCATTCGGCATGGACTGGTCAGCGCTCTAATGCTGGCGAAAAAGGTCAGCGCGCAGCAGAATTTAAATCTAAATTTGCTGGCTTTAAATTCTAGGACTAACACCAAGTGTAGGGGGCAACGATATGGAACTGTTAATTAAAGGTTCAACAGAATTAAACAAAATGTTTATGGCGTTGCAACGCACTGCATCTGGTCTGCGTCGCGATTTTGGCGAGGTGGAAAACCTGCAACAGTCTTTGCGTAGCGCAAGCGACTTTGTGCAAAAGGCCGCCAATCGTATCGAAGAAAGTATTTTAAGCGACCTGTTGTTGGTACGCCCAGCCGCAGGATTGTTGACACCAGATATGTCGCGCGAAGGTGATGGACGCGATGAGTTTGTACTGGCATTGTCTGGGGCGGCAAATTTTGTTCGCGGAAATCCAAACTTTGCAATATCACTGGCGCTGCGCACAAATGACGAAACAAAAATCGCATTGGTTTATTCGCCAATTGATGAGCGCCTGTATTATGCTGAGGCGGGACGCGGGGCATATGTATTTTCTGCGTATCACTCTGCACGAATCAAGGTTTCAAACATCAAGGATAATGTAGAAGCAACTGTTGCATATAACACATCTGATGCACGTCCACTGGTTGGCGATGTTCGCAGAACAGGTTGTCCAGCAATGGATTTGGCATGGGTCGCAGCAGGAAAACTTGATGCGTTTGTTTCTGATCCATTGGATTTCGCAGAAATTGCCGCAGGCGATTTAATCCTGCGCGAGGCAGGCGGAACAATCGAAATGACCGCTGATCTGGTTGCAACAAACGGAAAAATAGAATTATAAATCGCCATTTGGCGATTTTTTTATTTTGGTGTTTTTTCTGCTTGCGTACGATTCGCCTTTTGTTCTATGATAAATTCGGAAGGAAAGGAATTATGCAAAAATTTATCGTCTGCGTGGTGTCGTTATTTGTAACTGCGAATTTGTGGGCAAATGCAAAGATGCCTGTGGTTAATATCGCTGCAGGTGGGGTTTCTGCACGCGATGCGTTTGGTGAAACAATTGCAAAAAAGACAGACAATAGCGCAAAGAAAACAACACAAACACGCAAAAGGACTGTTGTGGCGCGTACTGCGAATAAAACGCAACCACAGCAAACAAAAAAAATTAATCAGCCTGATACTTTTGCAAGTAATGACAGTGATATTTTAACACCTAGACGACCAAGCACTGACCTGTGGGCAAAAAACGATATTTCTTTGCGTATGCCACACCCAAGCGAATTTTCTGTTATTAGAAACGATTCGTTGCTACCAGAAGAAAGTCTGGATAAAAAAATTGTAAAACCTGATGTTATGTTGGCCAAGGCCGATGTACGCCCAACACAAAAAGAAATAACATCAGCAGAAGTAAAAACAACAAACAATCTGGACACACAAATTGCGCGCTTGATTGATTTACAAAAACGCGCAGACGACAGTGTACGCACTGTTGCGCCACGTCCTGTTGTCGCACAACAACAAAAACAACCAATCATCGCAGATACTAAACTGGCGATGGCAGACGAAGAAAAACAACCTGTTTCTTTGCATCGTATGGTTGTTCCTATGACAGACGATGTAATCGTAAGAAAAGTTGAACAAAATAAATCACCACGCATTGCACGCGTGCGCAACGATATGACAAAATTAAGCCCCGCAGAACTTAGAAGCGCATTTAGAAAAACATTTCTGTCAGAAAATAAACATTTATCCACCTATTCAATCGATAGCGCGTTTGATACAGTCAGTGATATGTCTTCTTCGTTTGAAGGTTTTACTGCACAGCACGACTTGTCTGAGGGAAGCGGTATTAGACCGTTGGAAATAAAAATCAAATTTAGAAATGACGATTCTGCATTATCACGCGAAAATTATACTTTGTTAACCGAATACGCAGGTATTGTTGTAAACAAGCCAACACGCGCAATTCAGGTTGCAATCCCAGAGTATATGACAAAAAGTAAAGACGAAAGAAAATTAGCGGCACGCAGACTGGCCATTGTTGAACAAGTTCTGACAGATAATGGTGTGTCGCAGCAGCGCATTGTTCCAGTATTGTCGCAAAGAACAGAATCGGGTTTTGTGTTGCGGATTATTTCTAATGAACAATACGAAACAATGACACAGCAACAAAAAAACATTTTTGGCGATAATATTAGTAAGAAAACTTATAAAAGTATGACGTGGTAAAATATTTAAAGAGTCTTGCTGATTTCTTGTTTCCGCCGGCGTGTCCGTTATGTGATGCGCCGGTTTCTGTTCATGGACAATTATGCGCAGAATGTTGGGGCGAAATAAATTGGATTGCAAATCCAAAGTGTATTAAGTGCGGGTATCCCTTTCCAGCAGATATCGATTTAGGACAAAATCCACTTTGCCCAGTGTGCGCGGCCGGCAAATGCGAATTGGACTGGATTCGGTCTGCGTGTGTATATGATGACGCATCACGAAATGCTGTATTGCCTTTTAAGCACGCTGCAAAAATTCACTATGCAAAATTTATGGCGCACGCAATGATAAACGCATTACAGGATTTACATATTGACGCTGATATTGTTATGCCAATTCCGCTGGCAAACAGACGACTGTTTCATCGTGGTTATAACCAAGCGACTTTACTGGCCAGACCAATTGCAAAAGAACTTAATCTAAAATTGGATTTGAATTCTGTTGTGCGAAAATATCGGCCAGATATGGGACATAAAAACGCACGCGAACGCGCACAGAATATCAGCGGTGTTTTCAGTATAAAAAATCCAACCGCAATCAAAGGTAAAAGAATCTTGTTGGTTGACGATGTTATGACAACAGGCGCAACATTTGCAGAAATACGAAAAGTTTTATTAAAGGCAGGTGCGGTTGCAGTATATGGAATAACATTCTGTCGCGTTGTTCGCGCAATTTAATTCAAGCGATTTTTTTGTTTATTAGATTCCATTGTTGCGCGTATCGCAGCACGCGTTTCTTGGAATATAATACGCGCAGAACATAAATCAAACAGTCGAACAATCATTTCTTCATCGCGGGTCAGGTGTTTGCACTGTCCAGAAATAATTGCGTTGGCAATAATATCGCCATTTATAGTAATTATATACTCATAAAAAGGAACACCCCCTATATTGCTATTGGATACAAAGAAAGATACTGTTGTGTCTGTATCAACTTCTATAAAATATTCTTTGACTGCGCCAGCACAAGGATTCGCCACACCAACAAATGATGTTTGTATAAGTTTTTTCAAATATAAAAACATCCTAGATGAATCATCTGACATTAAATAATACCTTGCGCTGTTCCTTGAGTAATTCTTTTGCCCTTTTCAAATAATCCAAATGCATTACTGTCGATTTCGTTTTGCAGATATCAAGAATCTTTTTTAGTGATGGATTTACGGGTTCTGCTGATTTCTTGCCATAACCAATAGATACAGCAGATTCGTCTTGAAAATTGTCGTTGTTATATATACATTCGTTGTCCAAAACAATTTTTATATTACCCTTTGTGGGATTATACTTAACCTGTAAAATCGGAACAGATATCAATTGTGGTTCGGCAATTTTCTTGGAATGTTTTGCGATTTTCTTGGAACGTTTTTTAGAAATCGTTCTGGCAAGTGGCTGTTCAACAATAACATTTACAGAATAAACATCAACCATACAAAAGTCTGTCTTGCTGATATCTTCTTGGACAACAGAATGATGAACAGCATTTTGATTCAAAATGTTAATAACTTGTTTAAGAACACGTTCCATTATCAGAACCTCTCGGTTGTGTTAATACAAAAAATAGCAAAAACTGAGCATTTGTCAATAAAAAATCTTAGTTCTTAGGTCCAAGAAACAACCGATTAAATATAAAAATCCTCATATCTGATGAAACCGTCTTATTTTCTTTATAAATTTTTGTCATAAAATTATGACAGCGGCATCGTTATACGTTGTACCAACCTGCATAAGACCGTCGGTTGGAAACGTTTCTGCCATAGCAACTGTAGTTATCGCCATGATATAAATGCTGGTCAGCATTGTTTTTTTCTTTGGTTTCTTCTTGTGGGGTGTTATATTTGGGACTTTGTGTCAAATGTATCGGTGTAATGTATTTTTTACTATTGGGGTTTTCCTTGAATTTTGATTTTATTCTGGTACGATTTGCAACAGATTATACAAACAACAAGGCATGCAATATGAATATCGAACTAGGTAAAAATATCAATCCACGCGAAATCGAAACAAAAATACAAGAATTTTGGGATAATAATAATTTCTGGGATAATGATGTAAAATCTGATAAGCCTGCATTTTGCATCATGATGCCACCACCAAATGTAACCGGTAATTTACATATGGGGCACGCACTGGATAATGTCCTAACAGATATCGTTTGCAGGTATAAACGTATGTCAGGCTTTGATGTGTTGTGGCAACCTGGGACAGACCATGCATCAATTGCAACACAACTGTTGGTGGAACGCGACCTGTCAAAGCGCGGAATTAATCCACATAGTTTGTCTTTGCAGGAAAAGTTAGATGCAGCATGGAAATGGAAGTCTGAAAAGGGTGGCCAAATTATGAACCAATTGCATATCTTGGGGGCCAGCCCAGTGTGGAAGCGTGAAAGATTTACAATGGACCAAGGACTGTCTGATGCAGTAACTAAGTTGTTTGTGAAAATGTATAACGAAGGACTGATTTATCGTGAAAAAAGATTGGTGAATTGGTGCCCAAAACAGATGACTTCGATTTCTGATTTGGAAATCGAAACACGCGAAGAAAAAGGTAAATTTTATTATTTCAATTATCAATTGGTTGATGGCGGTGTTATTGAAATCGCAACAACACGACCAGAAACCTTGTTCGGCGACCAAGCAATTGCAGTTCACCCAGAAAACGAAAAGTTGAAACACTTGATTGGGCGCAAGGCAATTATTCCACTGACAAATATCGAGATTCCAATTATCGCAGACGAACACGCAGACCCAGAAAAAGGTACAGGGGCAGTGAAAATTACACCTGCACATGACTTTGACGACTGGGAGGTTGGACAAAGACACAACCTGACACCTGTTTGCATTTTAACACCTGATGCAAAGTTAAATGATAATCCGGTTGTGCCTGAAAAATATCGCGGAATGGACAGATATAAAGCACGCGATGCAATCGTTGCAGATATCGAAGGTGCTGGATTACTGGTAAAAATCGAAGATAAGATGATTCCAACACCTTATTCTGAACGCGCACAGGTACCGGTTGAACCATACCTGACCGACCAGTGGTTCGTTGATGCGGAAAAATTGGCAATTCCTGCAATCAAAGCTGTCGAAAATGGTGAAGTTCAATTTATGCCAGAACATCGTTATAACCTGTTCATGGCATGGATGAAAAATATTAGACCATGGACCATATCACGTCAATTATGGTGGGGCCACCATATACCAGCATGGTATGATGAAGATGGCAAGGTATATGTCGCAGAATCAGAAGAAGCCGCCATTAAAATGGCAGGTGGAAAATCTTTGACACGCGACCCTGATGTGCTGGACACTTGGTTTTCATCAGGACTGTGGCCGTTTTCAACACTTGGATGGCCAACAGATACGTTAGAGTTGCAAAAATATTACCCAACAGACCTGTTGTATACAGGTGCAGATATCATATTCTTTTGGGTTGCACGTATGATTATGATGGGAATATATGTTATGGGCAAAGTACCATTTCATACCGTTAATTTCCATGGACTGGTGCGTGATTCCAAAGGTCAAAAAATGTCAAAGACCAAGGGCAACGGCACAGACCCACTGGATACAGTTGAAAAGTTTGGGGCAGATGCGTTGCGGTACTGGATTGCAACCGCACCAATCGGAACAGATATTCGTTATTCTGATGACGAGGTGAAACGCGGTTCTAAACTGCTGACTAAATTATGGAACGCGTCAAAGTATACCCTGATGAATCTGTCTGATTTTGAACCTGATTGCGCAAGGCAAATACCTGTATCAGAACGATTTATCGAAGATAGATGGGTGTTATCAGAACTTAACAAAACAGTCGCAGAAGTACGAAAATATCTGGACAGATATGATAACTACAATTCACGCGCAGCAATTGATACTTTCTTTTGGGATATTTTCTGCGACCAATATTTGGAATTTATCAAAGACAGATTCTGGGCACCTGAAAAGTATAGCGCAGAATCAAAATTGTCTGCACAATGGACGTTGTATACCGTTCTGCGCGCAATAATCGGTCTGTATGCACCATTTATTCCATTCTTGACCGAAGAATTGTGGCAGAAAATATATAAACCATTCGAAGGTGGCGAAACACTGCACTTGACTGCATACCCAACAGTTGTGCCTGAATATGATACAGATGTTTCAACAATGGATGTCGCGTTGGAAGTGCTGAAAAATATTCGTGGATTGCGCACAGAACGCAAGGTTGGAAATGGCGCAAAACTGGAAATGCTGACCATCACAAATGATGTACCAGATGTTTTACATGGGCTGATAAAATCCGCAGCGCGCGCAAACAATATTCAAGTCGGCAATGAATTAGACTTTGTTGTGGCACAAAATATACAGGGGTAAAAATGTCTGGGAAACTGGTTGAAAAACGAATTTTACAGGCATATCAGTGCGACAAGTACAGCAATGTTAGACCGCTGATTTTAATGAATGAATTACAGTCTATTGCAGACAGACACGCTGAAATTCTGGGGTGTGGGCGGACATACTGTCTGGAAAATAATGTCGGGTGGGTTGTAATGTACTATCTGGTTGACATTATTGAACTGCCACGCGAAGGTGAAGAATTAACCTTTACTACATGGCCATCGTGTCAGGACGCATTGCGCGCAACGCGTGATTTTGAAGTGCGTGGTGCAGATGGGCGATTGATGGTGCGCGCAACATCGCAGTGGATTCTGATTGATTTGACCAGCCGCAGACCATTGCCATTGGAAAAACACTTGTCGCCAAATGTTGTCGTTAATAATCGTGCGTATAGCTGTGCATTTGAAAAGTTTCCGGACTTTGAAACAAATAAAACGCATATCTTTAAGTGCAGATTCGATGATATCGATGTTAATCAGCATATTAATAATGCTGTTTATGCAGTATGGGCAACCGAAAGTGTTGGATACGAATATCGCAGCAAACACAAATTGGCCAAAATCGATATTAATTTCAAAAAAGAAATTAAACCGGACACACCAGAGGTATTTATTGATGTCGCGATTGATGGACTGGTCAGCCGACATAAAATTCGTACTGGTGATACAGAACACGCGTTGGTTATATGCCACTGGGAACAGATATAAAATTCCAGTCAATAATCCCCATGATATTGGGGATTTTTATTTGTCCTTGAAATAAAAGCAAAAACTGTGTTATAGTAGTGTTGAACCAAATGGGAATTTGGTTCGGGGCTGTGCTAGGCCCAGTATATCCGGTGCAAATATAACAATGTGTCGTAATCCGACGGCTGTTTCCTGTATTTGCACTGTATTTTAAGAACCCTGACAAAATGTCGGGGAGCTGTCCGCTATACAACAGGTGCATGCACCAAAGGCGGACGGAGTCAATGATATACTGATTTAGCAACTCCCCGACCGCTATTCCTATGGCGGTTAATTTTTTAAACCAACAACGGGAGTAAAAAAATGAGAAAATTTTTAACAACAGGTTTATTTAGCGCGATATTGGGACTTGCGGTTGGCGCGCCAGCGGATGCAGCACTGGTGTCGCGCGGATTCTTGGACGAAGCACTGGAAAACTATGCCACCACCACCGCATTGGATTTAAAGGCAAATCAGAGTGATTTTACTGAGTTGTCAGATAAAATCGGCACATTGCCAGAGGGTATAACGGTTCAAGGTATGTACGAAGGCTGGACAGAATATGGTAATGAGCTTCCAGGTTTATATGAATTAGCGAGCGATGCATTTAAGTTTAAAAATACCTTTCCTAATGTTTCTATTGGTGCGCTATTAGCTCTTGGTTTAGAAAAATATGCAAATGATATTTATTCTGGTCCTGTATATCCACTGTGGAAACTGAGTGAAGAGGTTGCCAAACTAACATTTCCAGAGGGTATTGATGTATCTGGTGTTGTCGCACATGAATTGCTTGGCGCGCATCAACCGAATTCATTACCAAAAACAGTTACGGAAGCTATACAGGTTTTGTTCAACTGTAATGGATCACAGGGTTCAAGTGCAGCTTGTTTTCCATATATGGCCAGTAATATACTTTTTGGTCACACATTATCAAACACCTTTATTGATACATATAAACAACAATTTCCAGGTTTAACTGAATACAAGGGGTTATTACAACTAACGGCCGACATCGGCACATTGCCAGAGGGTATAACGGTTCAAGGTATGTACGAAGGGTGGGTCGGTAGAAATGGGCTACATACCCTTGGATTACAAGGGTTAGAACTGGACTCTTTTTATATATATAACCCAGAAAACGACTCCCCGCAAGAGCTAAGAGAACAAAAAGGCGGTCTTCTAAATGTTTTATCTTCTCTGCTGCATGATTCTGGATATTCTGCGTTCGGCGGGGAATTAGCGCCATTTTGGAAATTAACTCAATCGGCATATAAAACTGATGAACTTTCTGCCAAAATCGGCACATTGCCAAGTGGGGAATTTCCTATATTTCCAGAATCTGAAAAATTTTTCTCTTGGCTTAAACAGCCGTTTACATACCCAACAAGTTTAGCAGAATTAATCACTGCAATATACGGCGATGCAGAAAATAGGAGAATAGGATTATTGCCAGGTATTATTGCGGGCTTTCGAATTGATACAGATGGCGACGGTATAACTGATTCAACTGTAGGCACACTACCAAACTTCATGCTTGCAACCGAAGCAAAAGAACTTGCTACCACTGCAAATACTACTGCAACTGCTGCACAAACTACGGCTGACAGCGCAGTTGAAAAAATCGGTACTTTACCGACTGAATATGCAACTGTTGGGGCGGCGCTGACCGCGATTAAAGGAATTGCAGAAGAAGCAAAGGCTGCGGCACTGGCCGCCATTCCAGACCCAAAGGCAGAAGGCTCAACTGGTAAATTTGTTCTAACGGTTGATATTGTTGGCGATAATGCAACATATCGCTGGGAAAAGATTGACCGCGAGGGCGAAACCACAACAACAGAATAAAGCCATTTGGCGTATCATCATAGTTTCTGTGAACAACACAGAAAAACACACCGGCACACTTCCCCGCCGGTGTTTTTTTACATTCCTTATAACAAATTTTTTTGTAAAAAAATTGTCATTCCATGGCTTGACCATGGAACCTAGGTTATGTATTCCTTATTATCGGCACTACCTGGGTCCTGTGGGGCATTCACCCACAAAAATTTGCAATTTTTGCGGGGTGTGAAAAATTCACAAAAATATGTCCCTGCGGGGCAATGGATACCCG